>CAMTWW010000228.1:0-3336 GCA_947085555.1 uncultured Elusimicrobia bacterium
CACGACGCTCTTCCGATCTTGTCCTGAAGAGCGGCGCTTGTCCCGCCTCCGGAGGAGCTGAACCGCCCGAAGCTGAACCAGGGGCTCCAGCCCTCCGCCGTCTTTACCTGGGCTTCAGCTTCCAGCTCCCCTCCAGCGGGGAAAACGGCGTCTGCCGAAAGCAGCAGCTCATCGAAGGGGAAAACGGAATCCAGCTGCGTAGAGGTAAGTGTGGCCGGACGGCTCGAATCCTCGACCGCGAAAACGCCGGCCGGGAAAGCTGCGGGCGCCAAGTTCTGCGTCCGGAAATCCTTGAAATCGCCCGGCAGGAAATGCACCAGGGTCCAGGAGCGCGGCGCCATGGCCTCCGGAGCGGCGGCTTTAATATTCGCCGGCATAAGCAGAAGGGCCGCTGTAAACGCTGTTGATGTTTTCACTTATGGAGTCCATATTAGTGTGATATTAGCTATCCTGCTCAAAAAATGAATTTGGGCTGATATATAGTATTCTATAATTAATGGTAATGAAAGTCTCCGTTGTGATACCCGCTTTTAACGAGGAAAAACTGCTAGGCGCCTGCATAGACAGCGTCCGCGCGGCTTTCGGCCCCCTGGGCGCGGGCGCCGGGTACGAGATCGTGGTCTGCGACAATAACTCTACCGACGGGACCTCGGCGCTGGCGGCCGCCAGGGGGATCAGGACCGTTTTTGAACCTCTCAACCGTATCGCCGGGGCGCGCAACCGGGGCGCGGCGGCGGCTTCCGGCGACTGGCTGCTTTTTATCGACGCGGACTCGCGCCTATCCCCGGCGACGCTGGTGGAAACCCTGCGCCTGATGCGGGCGGGGACCTGCTGCGGCGGGGGGGCGCTGGTGGCTTTCGACCCGCCGCCGCCGGCCTGGGGCGCGGTCCTGACGGGGTTCTGGAATTTCCTCTCCAGGACTTTTAAGCTTGCGGCAGGCTCTTATCTCTTCTGCCGGCGCGACGCTTTCGCTGCGCTCGGCGGCTTCAGCCCCTGGCTTTACGCCGCTGAAGAGATAGAGCTTTCCGGCGCGCTTAAGCGCTGGGGAGCCGCAAGGGGCCTGGATTTTAAAATAATAACCTCCGCCCCGCATTTCAGCTCGGCCAGGAAATTCAGGATGTACGGGCCGGGCGAATTTTTGAGGGAGGCCTTCACTTTCCTGCGCGGCCCTTTCAGCGCCGTCAGGGACCCGGCCCGGCTTAAAATATTTTACGGAGGCAAACGCTGATGCTGCCTCGCCGCGCGTTCGCCATGGCTTTACTGCTCCTCTGCCCTTCCTGCGCCCTGGCCGGGGGATTTCCCGGCCAGGTCCTTAACTCGGCCGGGAGGGCAGTCTCCTCACCGGCGCGCATAAGTAAAGCGGACCTCCCGGCTATCGGCGCCATAACCGCGGGCGGCCTGGTCCTTTACTCTCTTGACGGGCAGATAAGGCATACTTTCCGCAAGAGCAGATCCGGTCTGAACGACGATATCTCGGAGCAGGCGGAAAAACTGGGCAATGGCGGCTATGACGCGGCTATCGTGGCCGTCTACGGCGGGCTGGGCCTGCTTCTGAAAGACGCACGGATGCAGGATACCGCGCTTCTTGCAGCGGAGTCTTTCCTGGCGGCGAACGCCGCCGGAACCCTGCTTAAATATTCCGTCGGGCGCGCAAGGCCATACGCCGGGGACGGCAAGCGCCGGTTCACCCCCTTCAGGTTCAAGACCGCCCGCACTTCTTTTCCTTCCGGTCATACGGTCAGCGCTTTCTCCCTGGCTTCGGTGTTCGCGGCCAGGTCTGAGTCACGGGCGGTGAAGGTTCTTGCGTACTCGCTGGCCTCCTCCGTGGCTTTGCAGAGGGTTTACGCCAACAAGCACTGGGCTTCGGATGTTCTGGCGGGAGCTGCCATAGGCACGGCTGTCGGGCGCTGGGTGGCGGCAAAAAAGGAGAAGAGCGGGGCGGCCCAGGTCCTCCTGCTGCCTGCCTATTCCCCGGGTTATGCCGGGGCGACCGCCGTCTTCAGCTTTTAGTAAGTAAGAAATTTATCGGGGCACCGAGAATCGGACTCGGAACTCATGCTCCCAAAGCACGCGTGAGAACCATTTCACTATGCCCCGTTCTGCCGCGCCCGCCGTATACTCAGGTCCGGGGCGTTCTGGCCGGATTATATTTTATCAAATAGTATGCGTCGGGGGGAGTTTTCTTATGAAGGCTTCGGAGACTTTGTGCCGCCTGGTTTTTCGCACGAGGATCCTTACCGGGCCGTGCTTCAGCAGTTCGCTGCCGCGCGGGTGTCTCTTCAGCTGTTTTTCCACCCAGGCCGCCAGCGAGATGTTCCCGGTATCCGGCTTCAGGTCCAGCTTCCGCAGAATCTCCGCCATATCGGCGCCACCGCCGGCCATCAGGCCGCCGCCGGCCTCGTAGAGATAGGAAGGCAGATGGTCGTATTCGTCCTTTATGGTCCCGACCAGCTGGGCGATTATGTCCTCGAGAGTAAGCAACCCCATTACTTTCCCGTCCGCCCCTGTTATCACCGCCATATGTACGCTTTTAGAGATCATTTCCTCGAGGGCTCTGGGCACGGCCGTCCCGGCGGGGATCTTATGGATGGGCCTGGTGATCCCGGCCACGTCCGGGGACTTGGCCTGCATCTTCATGGCGTTAACTATGTCCTTGAAATTAATGTAGCCCACTATTTCTTCCGGGTTGTCGTCCCACCTGGTAACCGGGAAGCGCGTGTGCAGGTCCATGTGGGCGCGGATCATGGCCTCCGAAAGCGACATCCCGGCCGGGATGTAGGAAATAGCCGAAACCGGGATGCTCAGCTCTTCCACCAAGCGCCGCGAAAGCGCCGCCGCCGAGTTCACTATCTGCTCCTCCATTTTTCCTATCAGGCTTTCATCCCTGGCCTGGGCGGCGGCCAGCCTCAGCTCGGCCAGCGCCGCTCTTTCATGGTGGTTCTTCCTGGCCGGCAGCACGGCATTTGTGACGGCTATGACCCCCTTAATACTGGCCTCGAAGATCTGGAGCAGCGGGTAAACCAGGACGTACAGGCCGCGGAAAAAGGGGGAGAACCGGAGCAGGATCAGCTCCTTGTTCTCTATGGCGAAGACCTTGGGGACAAGCTCGCCGAAGGTTATCGTTATGAAGCTGAGCGGCAGTACGAACAGGGCAAGGCCCAGCATTTCAGCCGCGGCCTTTGAGAGCCCGAGATGCTGGCTAAGGGCCGGGGAGATATATTCGTTCACCGCCGCGCCGCCGGTGGCGGCGGCTATGGCCCCGGCCAGGGTGATGCCGAGCTGGATGAGGGAGAGGCTGGCCTCCATCCTCTCCTTCATGAAATGGGCGGAGTCGGC
>CAMTWW010000229.1:0-3419 GCA_947085555.1 uncultured Elusimicrobia bacterium
CATGTTAAAACTCATGTTGCTTATCTTCGCGACCGAATCTTTCATCATGGCCGTTCTGAACCAGCTGGCCATATCGTATTTCTGGGGGACTTTGCTCGACAGCGCCGCCATAACGGCCGCGGCTATTTTCTTTATGCGGCGCTACGGCAAAATGATCTCGTCCGCCCAGGCCAGATTCTCGGACCTCGCGGCGCAGATCCCGGACAGCGTTGTAATAACCGATCCGGCCGGGAAGATCACCTACGTGAACCCCGCCTTTGAAAAAACCACCGGCTATACGCTGCGCGAGGCCGCCGGCAGAAAAACGGATATCCTTAAGAGCGGAAAACACGAACCCTCGTTTTACCGGGAGATCTGGCAGACCCTTACGGGCGGGCGGCCCTGGCGCGGACAAATAATCAATAAAAAGAAGGACGGCGCGCTCTATACGGAAGACGCAGTTATATTTCCCGTAATAGACGAAGAAGGAAAGCCGGTGGAATTCATCGGCATCTGGAAAGATATAACCGGCAAACTGCTTGCGGAAGAAAAGCTCCGCGAGGCGGCGGACCAGCTTGTGCAGGCCCAGAAAATGGACACGGTGGGCAAACTTGCCGGCGGCATAGCGCACGATTTTAACAATATCCTCGGCGCCATCTCGGGGTACACCGACTTCCTGATAAAGGACCTTAAGGATATGCCCCCGCAGCTCTCGGATGCGCTGGAAGTGAAAAAAGCCGCGCAAAGGGCGGCGGCGCTCACGCGGCAACTGCTTACCTTCAGCCGCAGAAAGACGGCCGCCCAGAGCATTGTAAATATAAACGATGCGGTAACCGGGCTGCTCCCGATGCTCGGCAAACTGACCGGCGAGAACATAAAACTTAAATTCTCTCCCCGGCGGGACCTGCCCCGCGTAAAGATCGACCCCACCCATCTCGAGCAGGTCATAATAAACCTGGTGGTAAACGCCAGGGACGCCATGCCGGGGGGCGGCGTCATAACGATAAAAACGGAGGAAGCCTTGTTCGCGGCCGGCGCCGCCCCCGCGGGCCTGGCGGAAGGAAGATACGCGGTGTTTTCCGTGTCAGATACCGGCACCGGCATGAGCGAGGAAACAAAAAGAAGGCTGTTCGAGCCGTTTTTCACCACCAAGCCGGCGGGCAAGGGCACGGGGCTGGGCCTCTCAATAGTCTACGGCGTGCTGAAACAGAACAACGGGCACATAACCGTGGACAGCGTTTTGAACAAAGGCGCCGCCTTCACGGTTTATATGCCGGCAGCCGATGAAAGCGAAACAGCCGCCGCGCCTGAAAGCCTGCGGCGGGACACCGGCCTTAAAGGCGCCGAAACCATCCTGATAGCCGAAGACGACGACGCTTTCCGGGCGGTGCTTCTGCGGGTCCTTAAAGAACAGGGCTACAACGCGCTTGCGGCCCCTGGCACCGCTGAGGCGCTGGCGCTCGCTAAGGAACACGCGGGGGAAATACACTTGCTGCTCACGGACGTAAGAATGCCCGGCCAAAACGGCGCCGAACTGGCCGGAGAGCTGCTGAAATCGCGCCCCGGCCTCAAACTCCTTTACATGACAGGCTACCCCGACGCCGATATACTGGAGCGGCATCAGATAAAAGACGCGGCCCTGCTTCATAAACCGATAGAAGCCCCCCAACTGCTGGCCAGGATCCGCGAACTGCTGGAGGAAAAGAATTAACGTGGAAAAGAACAAACCCGCCATACTTGTAGTGGATGATGACAGCTCCATGTCCGGTTTTCTCCGCCGCGCCCTTGAAAGCCGCGGCTTTTCGGTCACGGCCGCCGGGTCGGCCGAAGAGCTGCTGGATAAAGCGCTCCTGGAGCCTTTTGAGCTGGCCCTGGTAGACGTGAACCTGCCGGGGATGGACGGCATAACCCTGACCGGAAAGATCAAAGCCATGTCCGGCGCCTGCGACATAATCATAATGACCGGCGACCCGAACCTTGAAAACGCGGTAGGCGCGCTCAAAGCGGGGGCCTATGACTTTCTGGTAAAACCGTTCTCCGACGAACTGCTCCGGCTTACCGTGGACCGCTGTCTGCAGAAACGGAAGCTTTCCCTTGAACTTGCCGATACCAAAGCCGCCAGAGACGAAATCCTGGCCGCTTATGCCCAGCTGCAGGCGCTTGAAAAGATGAAAGACGCTTTCCTGTCCGTGGTCGGGCATGAATTAAAAACCCCGCTGACGAAAATCCTGGGCGGGCTCGAAATAATCAAAAACAGCGGCCCCGCGGGCGCGCCCGAGGCCATAATAAACGCCGCGCGGACGGGCGCGCTGCGCCTGGACGAGATCATCAACGATATTCTCGCGTACACCGCCTCTAAAAACTCGGCCTGCCCGGCACAATCATCGGCGGCTGCTCCCGCTGACCTGATAAAAAAAGCGCTAGAGGAACTGGGGCCTCTTTTTAAGGACCATAACGCGTCCGCGCTTACCTTCTTCCCCGGAACCATCCCGACTATAAACTGCGAGCCGGAAAAGCTTACCCTGGCTATAAAACATCTGATAAAAAACGCCGTCCTCTTCGGCCCGCCGGGCGGCGTAGTTAAAATAACGCTGGCCGGGAACACCGGCGGCATACGCCTCAGCGTGGAAGATGCCGGCAGCGGGATACCGGAAGATAAACTCGGAGCGATCTATAACCCCTTCTACCAGGTAGCCGATTACATGACCAGGAAAAGCGGCGGGCTGGGCCTCGGCCTCGCGCTGATAAAACAGATAACGGAGGAGTACAAGGGCAGAATAGAAGTAAAAAGCGCCCTGGGTAAAGGCACAACTTTCACGCTTATCTTCCCCGGAAAAGAAAACCAGTGCCCCGCGCCCGTCGCGGAATAGAAGGCCTTATAAGCGAGGAGTTCTCCGACAGCTCCAGCTACACAGGCGAAGCCGGCCTTTTCGCCGATAAGCCGGCAGGCGGCCAGGTTAACGTTTAGAGAAAAGTCTCCTGGTACCTTCGTCGCGGCAGACAACAGCTACCGGCAGCGGTTCTACAAACTCGCTCAGCTCCATCAAATAATGATTCCATTTCGTGAAGATGTCGCTGCCCTGGTCACCGGTAGTCATTCTGCGGAGAACGTCCTGATACTCGACCATGACCGGGGCAGACATCACGAGCGTCAGTTTCCCTTCAAGCCACCGCTTTAATATTATCCGCGGCGGCCCGCCCCAGAAGATCCCGGAAATTACCACATTGGCATCGAGGACGACTCTCATTTGTCAGCCCGGGATTCCTGAATAGTCTTTTTAACGTCTAACTTCTTCAACCCGGCACGTTTCGCAAACTTCCGGCTGACACCAAAGAGCCTGTCAGCCTCTTCCAAAGCAGGCCGGCCGATCTTCCTTAGTATAACCGTATCCCCTTCACCGGCGATAAAAAACTTCGTTCCGGTCACCAAACCTAGGGCC
>CAMTWW010000230.1:0-2759 GCA_947085555.1 uncultured Elusimicrobia bacterium
ATAGCCAACACCAAGATCAGCGGTCTGGGCGCGCTGGCGACTGCCGGAGAAGTATCCGGTGGAGCGGCTGGCACGATAACGGACGACAGTATTATTAACGCGGACATCAAGTCCGATGCGGCGATAGCTCTATCTAAGCTTAATACTACCGGATCACTTGGTACAGCTGTCACCCATAAAATGGGAACAGGAAATGGAGAAGCGACAGTGCTGGGGATGGCGAGCGTAAATACTGGTTCTCAAGCTACCACTGGCACTGCAGAGGAAGTCTTAATGACCTACATCCTCCCGGCGAACAGCCTGAGTGGAAATGGAAAAGGTGTGAAAATACGCGCATGGGGTTCCACTGTCGCTAATGCAAACTCAAAGACTGCCAATATTCGATTTGGCACTATTACTGGGACCATCCTTGCCTCCGCCACCACTGCAATTAGCGAAGATAAATGGGAGTTGGAGGCATTACTCTTTAAAACCGGGGCGAGCACACAAGAATCAATAGGTAGAGGAACTGCTGGGGCAGCTACTCAAGCGGTTGTAGTTGCCACTCCAGCTCAGACTGATACTGCGGACATATATATAGTGCTTACCGGTACAACTGCAACCTTGCTGGGCGATATAACTGCCGAAGGCCTTGTGGTGGAATTCATTAACTAGAGCATACGACTGGCCGGTGATTGAAGCCCGGTCTGGGCAGTGGGGTAAGCGGTCAGTTGCCGTAATCGAAAGCTGGATGGCTTTTTATGAAATATAAAAGCGTGGGGCTGGCTTTGGCGGGGATGGCGCTGGCTTGCGGCGGGTGGCCCGCAGCGGCGGCTAATATGATGGAGATCGGGGCCTTTACTACCGGGCTGGCCGTCTCCGATAGCGGCGGCTATAAGCTGAAGTCCACCGTGGGGGAGGTTTCGGGCTCCACTATAGCGGCATCGGGCAAGGGGCTGCGCACGGAGCGAAATCAAGGGAGATGGGAAAGTGACGAAAAGCAGGGATTAAGAAGAGATGTAAATGACGGTGGGATATTATGACATCGGGAATGACGGGAAAAATTAAGCAGATTGTGCGGGATTTGACGCCGTATCAACCGGAGAAGGTTATTCTTTTCGGTTCTTACGCGTGGGGGAAGCCCGGAAAAGACAGTGATATAGATTTGTTCATTGTTAAAAATACGTCGAAACCCCGCCACAGGAGAACGGACGATGTTTACAACCTGATTTATAAAAAGGCTTACTTTACCGGTGAAAAATTCCCCGGGCCGGTTGATGTTGTTGTTTATACACCGCGGGAGATCAGGGAACGGCTAAAGCTTGGCGACTTTTTTATCAAGGAGATCTTTGAAAAAGGAAAAGTCCTGATGGAGAGATTATAATTGGGCAGGCGATTTCCGGGTTAAGCGGCGGCGGGAAAAAAGAGGGTGCGAAGCACAGTTCAGTGATCAAAAAAAGGAAATAAAACAGGATAGATTCGGCGCGCGGCATTTGTGGATTTAATCTTGAAGGGCGTATAGATGGCTTTTTATGAAATATAAAAGCGTGGGGCTGGCTTTGGCGGGGATGGCGCTGGCTTGCGGCGGGTGGCCCGTCGCTGCGGCCAATATGATGGAGACCGGGGCCTTTACTACCGGGCTGGCCGTTTCCAATAGCGGCGGCAAAAAACTGGAGTCCACCGTGGGTGAAGTTTCAGGCTCCACCATGGCGGCTTCCGGCAAGGGGCTGCGCAGCGGGCATTCCGGGACCAGCCACAGCCCCGGCGTAGTTTACGATCTTACCGCTTCCACCAGCGCCGCCAATGACGCGCTGTTCCAGTGGACCAGCGTGGGCAGCGAGGGCCTTTTTGGCCAGGCCAGCGCTGTGGAAATTAAAATAGCCACCTTCCCGGTGACTTACGCTAATTATTCAACTATAGATTCCTCTATCACCCTGTCCGCCCTCGCCTCGGGCACCGTAGATCAGAAACTTTATTCCGGCCTTGCGGCCGGTAAAACCTATTATGTGGCCATCAGGGTCCGCGACAGCAGCAATATGTACGGCCGCCTCTCGGCCAACGCCACCTTCGGCACTGCGCCGATAAAACCGCGCGCGCCCCTTGTCCGCGGCGTGCTGGCGGGCGGCAACTTCACCATCTCCTGGGACGCGGTGCAGTACAATACCGGCGGCAGCACTATCGCCCTTAAAAACTATGAAGTATATTCCAGCACCGCCCTCAGCGGCGCCGTATCTGCGGCCGTGACCCTTTCCAGCGCCACTCTTTCCTACACCGTTGCCACCTCGCCTATGAAGTGGTATTTCGTAAAAACGCTGGACAGCGACAATGTGCGCAGCGACTCCTCCATCTGGCTCAGCAATGCCGACGATGTGGTCCGCACCGTGGCCGACGACCGGCGCGCTATCGTAGATATCCCTCCGTACGTGGAAGAATTCCTGCGTGCTGCCGGCCTGACGCCGGTCATGGAAAACCAGCCCCAGTTCGAGACCGGTTCCACGGTGGTGTCCTACAAGTTCTTCCTGAGGGACGCCGCCAACAACCAGGTTACTCGCAAACTTGAACAGGACGTCACGCTTACCATGCCGCTTTCAAAGACCGGCGCTTTCACCGTAAGCGCCTTCTCGCCGTCGGCCACCTACAGCGCCTACGACTACGCCGTTTATTACTTCAACGGCGTGGAGGACGTAAAACTGGGCGGCACCGTGAATCCGGCCAGCGGCAGCGTCTCCGTGGCCACCCGCCAGACCGGCCTCTTCAGATCGGAAGAGCACACGTCTGAA
>CAMTWW010000231.1:0-4717 GCA_947085555.1 uncultured Elusimicrobia bacterium
ATCACGTCGCGGTTTTCGTTGCCGGCGCGCACGCCGTTCACCACGCGGAACTGGTCTATGGAATTTATGCGCTTGAACGATCGCCGCCCCCCAAAACCCTTCTGCGCGAAAGTCACGCTGAAGCTGCGCCCCTCGGCGGAAATATCCATCCTGAAATTGCCGCTGCCTACGTAGTTTACCGCCATTTTTATCTTCTCGCCCGGGTAGAAATACACATTGTCGGCCGCGCCCACGGCCGGGTTGTGCCAGGCCGGCTCGCCCATGCCGGTGGTGCGCCAGAAAGGGCGGAACGCCATCAGCGGTTTCAGCCCCAGCGCGGCCGCCTTGGCCGCAACGGCCGCCGTGCCCGTGGCCAGCTTAACGCCGTCCCCGCCGTAAAGCGCGCTCTTGTCCATGGCCATGTTGAACCGCGCGGCAGCACTTGAAACCATCACCGCAAGCCTGGAAGAAGTGTAAACCCGGTCGGTGGTAAGTCCGCAGTCCAGTTCGTTGGAGGGGGAACCGGCCCCCATGTAGACGCTGGGCCTGTCCAGCGGGCCGGTCTGGAAATCTTTCCCATTGGTGGAAACATAATAGCGGGCCGGGTCGTAAGCCACCTGCGGCAGTGTGCCCTGGGCCCTTATGCCGGTTATCCTGGCGCTTTCGCGCGTAACCAGTTTCCTGAAATAAGCCCCGCCGAAATTGGACACCCTGGAAGTGGAACAGCCGCTGGTAACCGCCTCCGTCCCGGTCTGCGGCAATTGCACATCTGTAGCCGCAACATCGGCCGCCGTAATCAGCTGCAGATCTTCGCTCGCACCCCATCCCGCCCGGGCCGCCCCGGCAGTAAGCAGCAATGCCGCTATCAACATGAAAGCGTCCCCTTTGCGCATATATAAACCTCTGCAAATACTATACCACACCGCCCAACCCCGCAACAGTGCCATAAGGCCCAGCCAAGACTAGGCTCCCCGGCAAGGCGTTCGCGCAAAAGCCAATGTGATGTCTTTCAGGATACCGTTGCCGCCATCTCCGGACGGCCGTTTATGCCGGGCATCACGGCATAGCGACCTGAGCAGTTACCTTAAGCGCACGAATGTTGGTTCTGTGCCATGCAGGGTTCAGTATCGGGGCGACGGCTCATCTTTCCCCTGTCCGGATTCTCACCGGCGAGAACCTGCAAGTTTCTCCCGGCACACCGGGAAACATAAGCCCGCAAACCTGAAAATCACCCTGTAGTCATCATCCCGCAGGCTATCCCCGCTATGGTTTCCTGCAGGAGCGCGCTGTCTTTCCTTTTGATGGCGAGGATCTGGATCAGATTTAAGGGGTGGATCATTGAAGAGCGGCAGGTGATGCTTTCTTTCAGCCACGGCCTGTGCCATAAAAAGCTGTCTTTTCCCGAGATCTCTTTCGCCATTCTTTTTGTTTTTGCCAATTCGGATCTGAATGTCTTCATTAATTTAAGCGCGGCGGCAGGGTCGGCGGCAAGTTTCCTTAAATACATTTCGAAGACAGGAAGCTCTATCTTTGCAAGAGTGAAGCCCAGGATCATTATAAAGGACCTTAAAAAGTCCGAGTTTTTAAATTCAGCACGCAGCGCGCGCTTTTCAGGGGAACTGAGGACTTCATAGCCGGAGCCCAGTCCCCACCAGGAAGGGAAAAGCGTCCTGGTCTGGGTCCAGCACAACACCCATGGGATAGCTCTAAGCTTTATCCCGCCGCTTTTCTGTTGTCTTTTATGGGGGCGGGAGCCTATTTTCAGAACTTCGAGGAAGCCGTAGGGGGTAGCGTGCTTTATAATTTCAATAAAATCCCCGTTTGCAATGAGTTCTTTGTATTTGTCCGCGCTCAGGACGGAAAGTTTTTCAAGTCCCGCGGAGATCTTCAGGCCTTTTGAAGTTGACAGTTTGCTTCTTTCGCTGTTGATCTTGTAGAGCTGGCTTTTCATTATCAGGGGCACGCCGAAGTTGCGGGCGACCATCTCGCCCTGGACGGTAACCTTGTAGGTCTCCTTGGCGGAATTAGGCCACCAGCTGATCTGTTCCTTCACCGATCCCCCGCCCCTCTCTACACTCCCGCCCGAACCGTGAAAGAAAACCGGAGAGAGCCCAGCCGACCTGATAAATTTATCAAGGCGCCTGATAGCTTTTGAGATAAGAAGCTTTCCTCGGAGCAGGCCGCTCTCTTTTGAGGAATCGGAATAGCCAAGCATTACCTCAAAAACTCCGGCCCACTCTTTCCTGATCTCGGCCTTGAGACCGGAATTACGCAAAAAAAGAGCCTCTAAAATCCCCGGCCCCCCCAGCAGCGCCTGCTGCGTCTCAAGAAGGGGGATCACCCTGAGCGCATATCTGCCGAAAACTTTATTTACCAGTTTTATCCCGTTCTCTATGTCTTCCGTGTTCTTTACCATGCTGAGAACAAAACCCCTGACATAGCAGTGCGGGTCCAGGCCTTTTGAGATTTTTTCAGTGAGCCGCATCATTTTAAGTATCAGCGACCCTTTGTCCTTCAAAGCCTCTTTGACCAGCTCGCTGTCCTCGCGGAGCTCCATCGGAACCACCAGGGCGGGATACAGCTCAAAAAGGGATAAAAGTTTCCTCAGGGAATACGGAACCGACTCCGAAAAATCCAGAAAATCTTTTTCTAGAAGCATAAGATCCGACTTGACGCCGGAAACCCTCGCCCCGTCATTCACCGCCACCTTTTCTATTTTTCCCAGGGTCCGGCTGAATTTAGAAAGGCTCCTGACTATTCCCCTAGGTTTTTCCGACCTGGAAAGGGAGAAAGAGGACTTAAGGTCCTTAAGCAGGCTCCGGCAGTAATCTATCAGGAAGGCGCGGCTGATCTGGAGGGAAGTCAGCAGGGTCTTTTCATTGACAAAGGGATGTCCGTCCTTATCACCTCCGGCCCAGGAGCGGAACTGCACCGCGTTGCCTTTAATGTGCTGCTCTATCTGCGTATCCAGTATAGCCGGGTGGAGTATCTGCGCGTAGATCTGGCAGGCTTCGTTTTCAACCGAAGGCCTGCTCCTTTTATACAGGGAGGTAAGCGTCAGAAGATCGAGATAGAGGGCCAGGTCCTGCTTCAGACGTTGGTCGTCTTTTTTAGCCAGGAACAGCTTCAGGCTTTCCTCTATCTTTTTAAAATAGCCGAGCGATTCTATGTTCCTGGATTCTGTAGGGTGGGAGGTAAAAACAAAGATAACTTTTCCCTTCGCCTTTTTGAACTCGAAACTTTTCCGCTCAAGGCGGAACGCCCTGAAAGCGGATTCGCACCTGTTAACCAGTTCGAGGTAAAGTGAATAGCTGTGGGCTATTTTCTGAAGCTCATCGGATTTGAGCGGGGCGAGCTTTTCGTAGATGCCTGAATAGATCTCCAGGTCGGCCTGGTACCGGGCGCCCCTGGTTTTTTTTGAGAGCAGGCGGACCTCCTCCACGTACCGGTAAATGCGGAGGCCGTACTTCCTCTTTATCTCTTCCCCCAGAATAGCCGCGCTTAGGCGCACTAATCCAGTGAGTTCCCTCGGCAACCTTTTCATTGGTAGAAATCAGGCCGCCGCAGCCTATGAAAATATCATAAGCCCGACAGCGGCCGTCCATACTTATTCTAACATTTTGGGCGATCAATCTGCCTGGGGAAGATAGGGGACGTTTCTTACTTTCTTACTTGTTTGCCGTCCATGTCATTTATCTCTTCCCCACGAATAATAAGGCGGGATATGCCGCCGGAACTCATTCGCAATTCCTTCATGAGTTCCATTCCTCTTGCCCCGGCCTTTTCTTTAGCAAGATAACAATACAAGGCGCGCGCCCTGCTTATTTCGCGCCCGCGACCGCGGCCTGATATTTCCTTAAACGGCAACCCGCTCTTTTGCTCTACTTCTTTGTGAACGTCTTCCACGGATACTTCAGCGTCAGACTTACCTTCCGACTCCTTTAACACAGCTTCCACAAAATCACCCCCGCCCAAAACACGATCATCAAACATTTCCCGCTCCCCGGCGCTTCTTGAAGCCAGCACATTAGTCAGTCCGCCCAGACTCTTTATCAATCCTCCGCCGGAATATTCGCCGCCTTTATGCGCACCGATGCGTTCACGCATAAAAGCCTCATAACGGCTTACGGCCATCCTGTCCTTTCCGCCAAAATGTCCCAACACATAATCCCTTTCCATGAAATCGCAACTCCTTTCTCCGATCATCGCGCCATGTCCGCACCATTTGTAATTTCCCAATCCCTCGTAATTCCGCACAAGTTTAGCCCGCAATGGATTTAAGTGGATATAGGAGACAAGTTCCAGTAAATACTCTTCCTCTTCACACATTATGGCTTTGTAGCGATTCTGGAACAAGTGTCCGACCCGCTTATGCGTTATATTGAAACTTACCACATAGCCCGTCATCAGGCGGCGCATCAGGTCGGACAATGGCCGTTTCCCACGCAGTATTACCAGATGGAAATGATTAGGTATCAGGCACCAGGCCAGACATTTATTGCCGGTAATGTTTAAACCTGATCTTAATCTACCGATAAAATTCTCATAGTCTTCCTCCTCCAGGAAGATTTTCCCCCGCTCATTGCCGCGGGCGATTACATGATAAAGTTGTCCCGCCACATCTATTCTTGCTTTTCTAGGCATATCTAACTATACATAAAGGCCTATCCCTTTTAGTGGAGCAACCTCAGCCGGTTGTGGGACCAAGGCCGCCGCTACCACAACAAGTGGTAGCCAC
>CAMTWW010000232.1:0-4922 GCA_947085555.1 uncultured Elusimicrobia bacterium
CGGTTCCACCACTAACGGCCGCACCGGCGGCGACGACGGGCAGCGGAAGGCGGGCTTCCCCTTCACCGTTACCGTGGATATCACGGACTACGCCTGGAACCTTACCCCGGGCGCCAGCCAGGAGATCAGGCTCCTCGCCACCAACGACCCCGGCGCGGTGATAGTCCCGGCTTCGCAGGTTATAACCGGCTCCGGCACTTTCACGGTGACGCCCATTAGGGCCGGCAGCACCGTCTTAAGGGCTGAAACCGTCGCCCCCGGCGTGCCCGGCGGGCCGGTGCTGAGCGCCGATATAGCCACAACCATCAATGTCGCCCCCGGCGTGCCGCGCCGCCTGCTGCTGATCATGCCGACGGGAGAATCCTTCAGCCAGGTCTCGGCTACCGGGCGCGGCGGCCAGCCTACGGTCAAGACAGCGGGCATCAATTTCTCCGTGCAGGTAGGCGTAGTGGACGATTATTTCAACCTGGTGCCCGGCAAAGCCGCGGATGTTACCGTAAATACGCCTACTGACGGCTATGCGCTGCCCGTCGCCACCGCGGCTATAAATACCGGCCTGGGCTATACGGACCTGATTTACGTTAATATGCGCAAGGCGGCCACTCATTATCTCACCGTGACCGCCGATACCTCTTCCGGCCTGGCCGACGAGCCCAGGTCCTCCACCTTCACCGTGCGGCCCGCCAGCCCCATGGGCCTGCAGCTGCTGCTGCCGGGCGAAACGGCGGTGCCCGGCTCCGGTTCCTACCCGGCTGGGGGGAAGACAGTGGGCGCATCCACCCAGACAGCCGGCACAGGCTTTACCGCCACCGTGAACCTGGTGGACCGCTATATGAACGTCTACAAGGACCTGTCGGTCGGCCCCACGGTCTACGTGGTGACCTCCGATATCTACGACATAAATTTCGACAGCGCGCCCCTGAACTACGGCACGCTGCAGGTGCCGCTCAACCTGGTCACCAAAGCGCAGTCCTCCGTCAAGGCTTTCCCCGTGGACGCTGCCGACAACTATGTCTGCTTTGAGAACTCCGGCGGGGCCTGTCTCGCCGGCGACGCGGCGGCCAGGGTCTCTTTCAGGGTTTTCGCCTCCACGGCGGTGCGGCTGGAGGTGGTGCTCCCGGGGACTAGCCTGGTGGAAGGCAAGTGCGCGATAAGCCCGCCCTGCCGCAGCGCGACGGAGCCCTGGCCCGGACGCAGCGGTCCTCCCGCCCAGCACGCCATAGGCTCCGGCGCGCTGTTCGCCGGAGTTTACCTTACAGATATGTTCTTTAACAAGGCCTCCGAGAGCGTGGGCGCCGGGCAGGACACCAACCCCGTGGCCGTGATGCCGGAAGTGCGGGTTGCCATGCCCGGCGACCCGTACGCCGCTTCCCCGGGAGTTCAGACGCTTTCCAACGGCAGCGCCGTTTTCTCGCTGGACCCGCGCGCTTCCTTCAGCACCTACACCGTGCTGGCCGCCACTTCGGCGGCCTCGGCCGCGGCTTACCAGTCCGGTAGCTCCACACTGACCGTCAATCCCGGACCGGCCGCCGGCATGTCTTATGTGGTAGGATCCACTATAGTGGTGGCCGGTACGCCCTTCTCCGCGCTGCTCTACGTGAAGGACGCTTACGGCAATATCTGCTCCACCGGCCCCAATGTCTATGTCGGCACGGCGACCTTTGTGGTTACCGACCAGGTCAAATCCATCCAGGACCCGATCCTCACTCAGCCGGTCACCGGCTATACGCCGGCCGACTACGGCGTAAAGAACCTGGTGAACTGGTTCATCCTGCGCAAGGCAGGCCCTGACACAATCGGGGCGCGGGACTCGCTGAACAGCAATATAAAAGTCGACCCGCCGCTGGGCCTCACTGTGCTCCCCGGCCCTCCGATGATCTACCGCGTCACGCCCAACCCGGACGAAGAGGTCCCGGCCGGTTCCCTCCTGAGCCGCGCCGTCAGGGAACTTACCGGCCAGCTCGCCGACTCTTTTGATAATGATATTTCCTCGGCCGGCGTGCCCGCGCGAGTCATGATGGGAGAGGTCTACGGCTCCACCGGTTCTATAATGTACAAGAGCGGCGTGACCTGGATAAACGTCGGAGTCTCTACCCTGGTTTACACCGACATACTGGGTCAGGTAGGTATTTCAACCCCTATCGGCTATCAGGTCTCTAGCAAGTCCGGCGACTCAGCCCGCGTGTGGATAGGGACTACCTCCATCAACCCGGCTTCTTACGCCACCTATGCCGCGGCCAGGCAGAACCTGACCGGCCAGCTCACCACTACCGGCGGAGACCCTTCCAGGCTGGTCTTCGTCTCCAGCCAGGCCGAGGCCATGGTCGGCGTTAAAGAGATGGCCGGTACCGGAGCGGCCTTCACCGTGGAGCGCCGCGACGACTTTGACAACGATACCAAGCAGGGCGAGACCGGCGTTTACCTGGGCCTGCCCGCCGCGCAGATAGCGGTGCACCAGGGCCTGGGCCGCGGAAATATAGTCACCTTCGGCAGTGACGGCAACTACGGCTTCCGCGACACGGCCCACAACGAGTTCATTTCCGCCGTGATCATCCCGATCAACAGGACCAGGGCGTCCTTCCGCTACCACGACAGGACCTCCTCTTATTCCGGCATGTCCCCCGCGGTCAACGACTACGAGGACGGCAGGCCCGGCTACTGGCAGTTGGAGGCCCGGTCCGGCGCCATGCAGCCGGCCATCCACCAGCTGCGCGTGAACCCCGCGGCCGTAGCCCAGGTGGCTTTCGGCAACGACCCCCGGGCCATGACGGCCGGCAAGCTGACCGACAGGTTCCTCGACCTCCAGATCTTCAAAGCCGAGTTGCGGGACATGTTCGACAACCCGTCGCCGGCCACCGCGCCGGTCCGCGTAGTGCTCTCCACCCACACCCGCCAGGCCTCGCTGATAAACGACTCGTTCGCCTTCTCGGCGTCCAGCGCCGTCTCCGGCGCCTTCCCGCCGGTGTTCTCCTCCACGATCTCGTACCTGGACATACCGCTTGACGCCTATACCGCCACCTTCTATTATCTCGACACCACGGCCTCCAGCGTCTACGCCTCCTCGGCCGCGCCGATAAAGCCCATCCTGGGGCTCTCCGTGCCGGACCAGTTCGGCTGGGCCGCCTCCACTCAGTCCGTCACCATCACTCCGAGCCTGACCTACCGCGTCAATGTCAGCTCCGGCGCCGGGCAGGCGCTGACGGCCGGCGCCACCTCGCAGGTGTTCATGCTTTCAATAGAGGACCACTACGGCAATCCCACCCCCGTCTCCGGCGGGCAGGAGGATACCGTGGGCGGCGGGGTCGCCTTCGCCCTGAACTCCTCTTCCCTCGGCAGCGTGAAGTTCTCCGCCCCCCGCGCCGATGCCTTCGCGCCCCAGCCGGGCTCGGCCAGGCTAGCTTTGGGCCAGGCTTCCACGAGCTTCTATATCATAGACACGCTGGTCTCCGCGCCCACGCATCAACTGAAGGTAGACACCGCGCTGCCCAAGGGCTGGCTGCCGGCCGTTTCCTCATACACCGTCATTCCGGCCCAGCCGGACCATGTGATTTTCTATAACCAGCCCCGCCGCCTTGTGGCCGGCACCACCGTGCAGTATGCCGACTATACCCTCGGCCTGACCACTCCCACCCCGGTAGGTGTGGTGCTTAAGGACCGCTTCGAGAATAATACCACCACCAACACGGCGGTCAGGGTGCGCTTCTCGGCGGCCCGCACCACCACCTTCGGCGGTATAGACCCATCTACGGCTACGGTGGCGGCCAATCCCAGTTGGAAGCTGCTCAATACCAACCCTCTGGAGCTCGATATCCCGCCGGGCTATTCCTACGCCGATATTTACGTCTGGGACACCATAGTGGGCTCAGCCACGATCACGGCTAATTCCAGTATCCTCGCCTACGGCATAACGCTGCCTGTTATAAGCCAGGACCAGCAGATAACGCCCAATATGGCGTCCTATCTGACCCTGCACCACCCCTATACCCTGGCCAACCCGTTGCGCGTGAGGGCGGCCGGCTACCTGACCCTGCGCGCCCGCGACCAGTTCGGCAACCAGGCCGCCGGCGACAGCGTGAACGGGAGATATTATACCGGCAAGATAAAGATGGCCACCAATTCAAAGGGCTCGGCCGACCTGTGGGCTTATCCGCCGCCGAATACCACCGACTATACCTTCATCCAGGCCGACCAGGGCGAGCACCAGCTGCTGGTGCAGGATACGCTGGTGGAGACCCTGAAGGTAAGCGCTACCGATTACCATAATCCCGCGCTCTTCGGCTATACCGGCGACTCCGGCCGCGGGCTGCCGGTAGGTTCGAGCGCGGACGTGGTGCTGTCCGGCCTTGTGATCACCCCAAGGGATTTCGCGCCGGAGGACCCGATGCCGCTGTCCAAGACCGCCATCGGCATAACCAAAAAAGCCATCTACCAAGGCGACGGCGTCATAACCGACGTTCCCGCCCCGGTGCCCATGCTGCGCCTCACCATGCAAGCCATGCCTGTCGGCGCCCCATCGTCTTTCATGAGGTCGGTGCAGGTCAAGAGCTCCGGGACACTGGATAACGCGGATATAATCGAGGTGGGGATGTACGCCGACAATACGACCGCCGGCCAGTTGGGCGTCTTCGACGGAGAAGCCGTGCTGGGTGGTTCGCCGGTGGATATCTTCATGTCCAGCGGCGCCTACGACCCCGCCCTGCGGGGCTGGAAATTTGATGACCTTATCGCCAAGGTCTCCACGGCCGCCATCGTTTCCAATACGGCGCGCAATTTCTTCTTCACGGTGCGCATGTCCACGGTGGCGGTCACCCCGCGCAGTTTCGCGCTGATGCTGGATAACCCGGATTTCGTGGTGCTGAGTTCCACCCTGGTCGGCGTGGCCTACAATAATTTCCCGATCATCACCGCCACCTCGCCGGTGC
>CAMTWW010000233.1:0-10446 GCA_947085555.1 uncultured Elusimicrobia bacterium
GCCCAGGAAACGCGGGATCTTGCGGGGCAGCTTAGGCGCGCGGAAATTGGCGGTCGGGTCTTTGTCCGACTTTCCTTCGAGGCGCAAATAGCGGTAAAAAGAGCGCAGGGCTTCCGCTTTGCGGTAAATGGAGGCGGGCCCTAGCCCCTTCTCCTTCTTCAGGGACCACAGATAGGCCTCCAGGAAAGTCGCCTCGGCCCTGGCGGGGTCGGTTTTCCTGGCCTCGCACCAGGCCAGGAAAGCCTCGGTGTCCCCGGAGTAGGCCAGGCAGGTGTTCTTTGCCAGGCCCCGCTCCATGCCGAGATGCCGCGAGAAGTCGACCGCCAGAGGGCGCATTTATCCTTTTACTTCTTCGCCGCTTTTTCTCTCTTTTCGTAGGCCTTGTCGGCCGCTTTCTCAGTCGCCATTTCCGCGGCTTTCTCGGCGGCGGCTTTTTCGGACGCCGCGGTGGGCTTCAGGCCCGGCATAAGGAAGCGGCTGCGCAGCTCCGTCTCGATAGCGGCGGCTTTGTCCTTATTCGCTTTAAGGTAGTTCTTGGCGTTCTCGCGGCCCTGGCCCATGCGGTCGCCGTTATAAATGAACCAGGTGCCGGATTTTTCCAGCAGGCCGGTTTCCACGCCCATATCCAGCAGACAGCCCTCGGTGGAGATGCCCTCGCCGTTGACCATCTCGAACTCGGCCTGGCGGTAAGGGGGCGCGACTTTGTTCTTCACCACTTTCACGCGTATGCGCGCGCCGGTCACAACGTCGGCCTGCTTTATGGTCTCTATCTTCCTTATATCAAGGCGGACGGAGGAATAGAACTTAAGCGCCAGGCCGCCGGGGGTCGTTTCGGGGCTGCCGAACATCACGCCTATCTTGTGGCGGAGCTGGTTAATGAACATTACGGTCGTCTTGCTGGAGGAGATTATGGAGGTGAGCTTCCTGAGCGCCTGGCTCATCAGCCTGGCCTGCAGGCCCACGTGCATATCGCCCATCTCGCCTTCGATCTCGGCCCGGGGGACGAGGGCGGCGACGGAGTCTATGACGATGATGTCCAGCGCGCCGGAGCGCACCAGCTTCTCGGCTATTTCAAGCGCCTGTTCGCCGTTGTCGGGCTGGGAGATAAGCAGGTTATCCACGTCCACGCCCAGCTTCTGCGCGTAGACCGGGTCCAGCGCGTGCTCGGCGTCTATGAAGGCCGCCATGCCGCCGCGCTTCTGCGCTTCGGCTATGACATGCAGGGTAAGCGTGGTCTTGCCGGAGGATTCCGGGCCGTAAATCTCTACTACGCGGCCGCGGGGCAGGCCGCCCACGCCCAGCGCCAGGTCCAGCGACAGCGCGCCGGTAGGGATGACCTCTATCTTCATGCGGCTCGAGCGGTCGCCCAGCTTCATGATAGCCTCTTTGCCATAGCTCTTCTCTATCTGCGCCAGCGCCGCCTCCAGCGCCTTGTTCTTTTCTTCGTTCGCCATATGTAAAACCTCCGTTAAGCTGAATTATTACCCTTATATCCTACCTCATCAACCCGACAAGGGAGTGTCGGGTTGTTTTCCGGCATTTTTTACGTGGCCGTTTGATGGCCATAGGCCCTGATACGGCGCCGCTAGATGCATGTATTATGTTAACATTTTTAAAAACCCGGTAAATGTATTTTTTTCTCTTGCTTTCCTTTTCTCAATTAGGTTAAATTTGACTACAGTCAACTTGATGGAGGTCAATAACAAATGAAAAAGATAACCTTAACCCTAGCCGCCCTCGTGTTCTGCGCGTCCAATATCCCCCTCGCCTTCTCCGCAGAAGCCGGGGACAAAGTAATCTACGGCGCCGACGACCGCCTGGACATCTACCAGGTCACCGACGCGAAACTCCTCAAGCTCGCCGATTCCACCGTGGGCCTTTTCCAGGGCTACGACGTGAAGATAGAAGGCGACAAAGCCAGGCTTGTCACCGAATCCTACGCGCAATCCTACGGCCTCTGCAAGGAAGAGCCCTTCTACGAGCAGGCTACCGGCGCTTTCTGCTCCGGCTCGCTGGTCGCCCCGGATATCATCATGACCGCCGGCCACTGCGTCAAAACCGCCGAAGACTGCAAGGCGATGAAATTCGTTTTCGGCTTCGCCATTAAGGTCAAGGGCGTGCTGCCCGAGACCGTGCCGGCTAACGACGTTTACGGCTGCTCCGAGTTGATCGGCCGCGAGCAGGTAGGCGCCGGCGCCGACTGGGCACTGGTCCGCCTGGACCGCAAGGTGCCCAACCACGAGCCGCTGAAATATAACACCAAGGACACCGTAAAGAACGGCGATCCCCTGGTAGTTATCGGCCATCCCGCCGGTCTGCCCACCAAGGTAGCGGGCGGCGCCACGGTGCGCGACGCCTCGCCCAAGGGCTACTATGTGGCCAACCTGGACACCTACGGCGGCAATTCCGGCAGCGCCGTCTTCAACGCCAGGACCGGCGTGATCGAAGGCATCCTGGTGCGCGGCGAGACGGACTATGTATACAAGAACGGCTGCCGCGTCTCCAATGTGTGCGCCTCCAACGGCTGCCGCGGCGAGGACGTGACCAAGCTTTCAGCCATCACGTCCCCGTTCCAGCTAGCCTCCCCGGACCAGGCCGGCGAGACCGCGATGGCGGCAAAAGCCTCCCCCGCCTTCGAAATGCTGAAGACGATCGCCCCTGAACTCAACTAGAGCTTCAGGCGCTTAAAGACCCCCCGGCCCTGAAAAGCCGGGGGGTTTTATTTTATTACGGTAAAAGAGGCGGATTTAGATCTCAAGGCTTTGCCGTCCTGATAAGCGCTTTAGAAAGGCGCTTTTTTGCTAGTATCTAGGCATACTCGCTTTTCAAGCCTGTGACAGCGCCGCAAGGGGCAGAGCCCTTTAAACGGCAAACATGAGGTTGATCGCGGTAAATTTGCGGCAGAGCAAGGAGATACACCATGGCAAACCCGAAATTCATGAAACCCGTGCAGCCCGATGCGGACCTGGCGGCGGTGGTAGGCAGCGAACCCATCCCCCGGACCCAGATCATCAAGAAGATGTGGGACTACATCAAGGCGAAGGGCCTGCAGGACAAGGTCAACAAGCGCAATATCAACGGCGACGAGAAGCTGCTGAAACTGTTCGGAAAGCCCCAGGTCACGATGTTTGAACTGGCCGGCATTATTTCCAAGCACGTAAAATAAGCGGCCTGCCGCTGAAAAAGAGAGCCTCCATTCAATTCTGGAGGCTCTCTTTTTCCTTAGCCGCGAAAAAGCTCCGGTTTTACGGCTTTCCCACTTCCTTCAGGACCGTGTGGCAAATGGCGATGCGCAATTCCGCTTTACGGACGGCCTCAGGAGAGGAGCCTTTTTCAGCCACCCGTTTGTAAACCTCGATGGCCAGCTTATACTCGCCCTGCGCTTCGAGCGCGGCCCCGGTATCCAGCAGTGTATCGCCATCCCCGGCCCGCCCGCGCAGTTCTTTCGCTATCGGGGTATCCGGGTATTTTTCCGCTATTTCAGCGTATATGTCAGCGGCTTTTTTTTTGTCGCCGGCCAGCTCATAGCACTGCGCCATCCTGCCGCTCGCCTGGGCTTTGACCCAGTCGCGGTAGGTCTTCTTTACGGCCAGGTCATAGAACTTTATAGCTTTCGCGCAGTCGACCGGGGTCTTTACGCCGCCGTAGCCGGAATAGAGCTGGCCCAGGTAAAGGTAAGCGTCTCCCAGCCTGGGACTTTTGGGATAGTCCTTTATAAGACGGTTCAGCAGCCTCTCCTCGTCCCTGAGGAAAGAGGGTTCGTTGTCCCTGGCGGCTATCCAGTCAAAATTAATGGCCGCCTTCAAAAGCGCGTAATCGGCCAGCTCGGAATCCGGGAATTTTTCCGCCAGTTCCACATACAAGCGCGCGGCCTCCTCGTATTTCGCGTCCTTGAACGCCTTTTCAGCTTTGACGAAATTGTCGGAAGCCCCCTCGAGCGCGCGTACCACGAACGTATTGCTCCCGCCGATCCGGGAATAAGAGAACCCTTTGGTCCTGAGGAACAGCAGGATGTCCACCACGGTAGTTTTGGTCATTACTGTTGTGATGGGAATGTTCTGCGCTTCGCCCACCAGCACGAAATTCACCTTGGCCTGCTCGGATACGAGATCCAGGAAAGTAGTAAGGGGCGCTTCTTTCAGCCTTAAATTGACCATGCTTTGCAGGAACGGGTCCTCGCTGTCCTTCCGCGTGAGCGGCGGAAAGCCCGCGAAAGGAACAGTGCTTCGCGAAACCCGGAAATTATCGGTATTGCCGGACCGGTGGAATTCCAGGTCCTTTGATTTCGTCAGAAGTTCAAGTATTTCACTGGCGGGGCTGTTCCTTGTGAACACCGTGACCTGGAGATCGGCCAGGTCCTCTCCGAGCGAGAACGAGAGCCCGGTGCGCTCTGATAAAACACTAAGCAACAGGCCAAGCTTCACGCCCTTCAGCCTGACGGTAACGCGCTTCTCCAGCGCTTTAGTTCCCCCCGGCTGCACGGCCGCGGTTATCCTTCCGTTAGGGGTTTCATTTTCCTGCGCGGTAAGAGGGGCGACCAGCGCGGCGGCTGTCATCAAAGCGAACAGTAGTTTTAATTTCATATCTTTTTCTCCATTGCCGGTACGGCGTCAGCTGTTAGTGCCGTTCACCCCGGAAAAGTTCACAGGATCCCGCATTTGGCGGTCTCGCAACTGTCCGCATAGACATAGCCGGCCCTGTTCCCGCCGGGTCCCTTCCCTGGAACGGCGAACTCATTGTTGACCGTAGCGGGGCCGTCCGAAAAATAAAGCGCTTCGGCAGGAGCGGAGCGCGGGGCGCGCGGCCCGGTTAAAAGAACCACGCCGGCATACATGGCTACCGCGAAGGCGGCCAGGCCGAAGCCCCAGGCCGGGCTGAACAGGCGTTCAAAAAGCGACGGCAGGTCAGTGAGCCCGGAGGCGGGACTCCGCGTTTCCAGGCGCTCCATGAGCCTGGCAGTGAAATCCCCGGAAACGGGCACGGGAGGGACGGATGCGGCGGCCGCCTTAAACTGTTTCAAAGCCTCCATTTTGGTCCTGCAGGCGGCGCATACCACGAAATGCGCCTCCGCGGCCGCGCCGGCGGAGAGATCTTCACTGAAAAGGTAATCTATACATTCATCTTTAGACAGGCAGTTCATTATCGTTCACCTCGGACGCAGGATTCAGTTTCCGCGCCAGCGCGGCTATGGCGTTATGGATGCGGGAGCGCACTGTCCCCACCGGGATATCCAGCGCGGCGGCTATCTCTTCGTATGAAAGGCGTTCCCAGCAGCTCAGGAAGAGCACGGAACGGTGCAGCGGCGAAAGCCCGTCCACCGCGGCGCGGACCCGTTGTCCGTCTTCCCTGCGCTCGAAAGCCGTTTCCACCGAAGGCGCATTATCCGGCAGTTCGCGGTCTTCATCCTTCTCCGCGAACAACCCCGACTCGCGCCCTCTGTCACGCAGCCGCCGGCGGCACACATTGCGCGTCAGGGAATAAGCCCAGGTGCCGAACGCCGATTCACGGCGGAAACTGCCGAGCGACTTGTAGATCTGGATAAAAACTTCCTGGGCGATATCCTCGGACTCCCTGTCCGGGCCCAGGAGGCAGATGATGAACTGGTGCACCCTGTCCTTGTAGAGCTCCACCAGCCTGGAGAAAGCGTCCGCCTCGCCGCCCAGAAAGCGCGAGACCAGCTCGTTCTCAAGAAGCGTCAGTTCTTTTTTATCCTGTAAATCCATACTGCCTTAAAGTCAGCGCGAGGTGGTCTTTTTCAGGGGCAAAAATTTCGTATAGAAAAAATAGCCGGAATCGTCCCCGACCCTTTTCCTGCGTATGGTTATCTGCAGCGACTCTATAGTCAGCGCGCAATCCTTCCCTTTTTCGGTTATTTCCGATTCCGGGTACTGGTCCAGCAGCGGCCGGCACAGCTGGTAAAGCCCGCAGATCGGATTAGCCCCGTCGCTGCAGTTCAAAGGCCTGGAGTTGTCCCGGGAAAGGGCCCTGACAGCCGCCGGAACGGCTAAACAAAGAACCGCCGCCGCGTAAAAAAATTTCCTGAACATACCACCCTCCGGTTAAAACAGTTTGCTCCCTGTTAGTGCCGGAACCCACAAAAAAGTTCATTTATAGCGTGGTGCCGCGGCGGTACTACTCGCAGCGCTTGAAGAAGGTTATTGAGAGCGGGGGGAGGGTGAGCAGCAGCGACCAGGGGCGGCCGTGCGAGGGGGCGGGTTCGGCGGGGACGCCGCCCAGATTGCCCATGCCGCTGCCGCGGTAGGCGACCGAGTCGCTGTTAAGTATTTCCTTCCAGAAGCCGGCGCGAGGCACGCCCACGCGGTAGCCGTGGCGCGGCACTGAGGTATAGTTGCAGACAGCTAGTATAGTTTCGCCGGGCTTTTCTCCGTGGCGCAGGAAAGCCGTCACGCTCTGCTGCAAATCGTTGGCGTCCACCCATTCGAAACCGGCCGCACTGCAGTTAAGCTCATGCATAGCCGGCTCGGCCTTGTAAAAAGCGTTCAGGTCTCTCACCCAGTTCAGCATACCCTCGTGCGGCCCGTGCTCCGCCAAATGCCAGTCCAGGCTGCTGTCATGGTTCCATTCGTTCCACTGCGCAAATTCGCAGCCCATGAACAGCAGCTTCTGCCCCGGCTGGGCGTACATGCTGCCGTAGAGCAGCCGCAGGTTCGCGAACTTCTGCCAGGAATCCCCGGCCATCTTATTCAGCATCGAACCCTTGCCGTGCGCCACCTCGTCGTGCGAGAAAGGCAGCACGAAGTTCTCGCCGAAAGCGTAGAGCATGCGGAAGGTAAGGCTGTTATGGTGGTATTTGCGGAAAACCGGGTCCTTCGAGAAATACAACAGCGTGTCGTGCATCCAGCCCATATCCCACTTAAAACCGAAACCCAGGCCGCCCAGGTAAGTGGGCCTTGAAACCATCGGCCAGGAGGTGGATTCCTCCGCGTAAGTCTGCGTGCCGGGATAATTTTCATAAACCACCTGGTTGAACTGCTTCAGGAAAGCCACGGCTTCCAGATTCTCCCTGCCGCCGTGCTTGTTGGGAATCCACTCGCCGGCCTTGCGCGAATAGTCCAGGTAAAGCATGGAAGCCACCGCGTCCACCCGCAGGCCGTCGGCATGGTATTTATCCAGCCAGAACTGGGCGCCGGAGAGGAGGAAACTTTTCACCTCGTTGCGGCCGAAATTAAAGATGGAACTCTTCCAGTCCGGGTGGAAGCCCTGTCTGGGATCGGCGTGTTCGTAGAGATGCGTACCGTCGAAATAAGCCAGGCCGTGGGCGTCCGCCGGGAAATGCGCCGGGACCCAGTCCAGGATCACGCCTATGCCCTCCTGGTGTAGGCGGTCCACCAGGTACATGAAGTCCTGCGGGCCGCCGTAGCGGCTGGTAGGGGCGAAATAGCCGGTGGTCTGGTAGCCCCAGGAGCCGTAAAAAGGGTGTTCGGTAATCGGCATCAGCTCGACATGGGAGAAGCCCATTTCCTTGACGTACTTCGGCAACTGCTCCGCCAGTTCGCGGTAGGTCAGCGGGCGGTTCTTTTCTTCCGGGACCCGCCGCCAGGAGCCTAGGTGCACCTCGTAAATTGAAACGGGGTTTTTAAGGCCGGTGCGTTCGCCGCGCGACTTCAGCCACTCCCCGTCGCCCCAGTTATAAGCCAGGGAGCCTACCACGGAAGCTGTTTTAGGCGGGACCTCGGCCGCGAAGGCCAGCGGGTCTGCTTTTTCGGCGCTGAAATTATTGTAGCGGGAAATTATGTGGTACTTATAATTCTGCCCCTGGGCGACGCCCGGGATAAAACCTTCCCAGATGCCCGACTGCCCGCGCTGCTTTAAAGCGTCATGGCTCTTGTTCCAGCCGTTGAAATCCCCTATAACATGCACTTCTTTGGCATTGGGCGCCCAGACGGCGAAAAGTGTGCCCTCGACGCCGCCTATAACAGCCGGGTGCGCGCCGAATTTCTCATAAAGCTTGAAATGGTTGCCCTCGTTAAAAAGATAGAGGTCCTGGTCGGTTAAAAGATGGGCTTCGTTTTGGTTTTCCATAAGTGTTGAGCCTGTGTTTAATGGGGCTTAAACAGAATAATACAATATTGACCGCCTGCGGGTATTATGGCTAACATAGTTTACGCCATGACCGGGGAAAACCTTAAACCGCATAAACGCCGGGTCCGCTACAGCGGCCGGAACCCGCGCAAGTTCTCGGAGAAATACAAAGAACTCGACCCCGCCAGATACGCCGGGGATATAGAGCATATAATCGCCAAAGGCCAGACCCCGGCCGGGATGCACAGGCCCATCTGCGTGGACGAGATACTTTCCGTACTCGACCCGAAGCCAGGCGAGGTCTGCCTGGACGCCACTCTGGGCTATGGCGGGCACGCGGAGAAAATACTACCGCGCCTCCTGCCGAAGGGCAAGCTTTTCGCGGTGGACGTGGACCCCCTGGAACTGCCCCGCGCCGAGGCCAGACTGCGCGCCCTCGGTTTCGGCCCGGACGTCTTTATAGCCCGCAAAATGAACTTCGCCGGGGCATTGGGCCTGCTGCCGGAAGCCGGGGGCGGTTTCGACTGCATCCTGGCCGATCTCGGCGTCTCTTCAATGCAGCTGGACAACCCGGCGCGCGGCTTCACCTATAAAGCCGACGGCCCGCTGGACCTGCGCCTGAATCCCGGGCGCGGCAAATCCGCGGCCGAGCTGCTTAATACCATTTCAGCCGAAGCGCTCGGGAAAATACTTTTTGATTATGCCGATGAGCCGCAGGCCGGGGAAATAGCCCTGGCCATAAAGGCGGCCCTGCTGCCCATAACTACCACCGCCCGCCTGGCCGGAGCGGTAAGCGGCGGGCTGAAGAAACTTAATCCCGAAATCACGGACACTTTAGTAAAGAAAGCCCTGCAACGCGCCTTCATGGCGCTGCGCATAGCGGTGAACGAGGAATTGAGCGTGCTGGACCGCTTCCTGGACATTTTGCCCTGGTGCCTTAAACCGGGCGGCAGGGCCGCTGTCTTATCTTTTCATTCAGGCGAGGACCGCCGTGTTAAAAAAGCTTTCGCGAAAGGCGAGGAAGCCGGAATCTATTCCAAAATCTCGCCCTCCCCGGTGCGCCCCTCCCCCGAAGAGCGCCGAAGTAACCCGCGCTCCGCCTGCGCCAAGCTCCGCTGGGCTGTCCGCTCCAGCTCACCAGCCGCGCCAGGCGGTCGAAACGCCGCCCCGCAGCAAACGACCTGAGACAGCGCCTTCTGCCAATTGCTGCGCTTTTCAAAGTAGCTGTTGACCGCCGGGAAAATAGCGGCCAGCGAAATAAGCGCGCGTTCGGAATTAAGGTGACACACAACTTAATTGCAGTTAAGTTGTGTGTCACCTTATCTTCGCCGGGCCTTTCAACAGGCGTGCGGGGCAGGGCTTTACGATGCGCTCAGGCGGACCGGGAAAGTCTCTTAAGCTGCTGTTCCGGCCGGCTGTTTTACGAAAACATATTCATTGCAGCCCGAGCCATGGCAGAGTTTTACTTTTGCCGACCTGTACCCTCTTTTCTCGAAAAAAGCGATTACCTGGCCTGGCCTGGCCACTTCGAAAGGGTAGCCTCCCGCCCAGTCGATAAGGTCGCGCCAGACGGACATGCCCCTGTTCTTGTTGTAATTGCACAGGGTCTTGAAGGGGTCCCCCTTTAGGCTGTCCTTTAAGATGGTCAGCGTCCACAGGCGCACGAAGATCCCCAGCAAAATAAGCGGCTTAAAGAGGCCGGGCAGGACATTGTAGGACTTTTTCACTATCTTCCACATTTTGCTTTCCAGACCTTGGTCATTGTACAGGGAAATGAACAGCGTGCCGGCATCCGGGTTCAGGTCGGAGATGTTCTCCAAAGCCCGCCACATGTCCCCCGTGTGGTGGAGCACGCCCCAGGAATAGACGATGTCGAACCGGCCCAGCGATTTTAAATAGCCGGCGTTTAAAGCGTCTCCCTGCGTGATCTGCCAGTCCTCGTTTTTGTCGAAAAACCGCTTTCTCAGCTTTTTCGCGCATTCCACGGAATCCGCGTCATAATCGAACGAGGCGACCTTCGCGCCAAGGCGCATGGCCGCCAGCGAAAAAATGCCGCTGCCGCAGCCGATATCCAGGAAGGTTTTGTCTTTCAGGGTGGTAATTCCCAGCATTTCCTTCAGGGAGATCTCCGCTTGCCGGATCTGCGTTTCATTCAGGGAATTCAGGAAATATTCCCAGTTTTTGCCGAATTTAAAACGGGTTTCAGGCATAATATGTTGACCCTCCCGCGAACGGTCCTAAGTCCCGGCTTCAGGCCCGCCGCCTGAAAGAAAGGCGGCGGCTGATAAATAATTATACTACAAGTCGCCTGCAGCCCGCTTTCCGCGGTAGAATTGCAGTATTAAAAACGTTATAATGGCATAATAACTAAGTTCGTTTGGAATTCTGAGCCCTACGCCAGCA
>CAMTWW010000234.1:0-4965 GCA_947085555.1 uncultured Elusimicrobia bacterium
AATGGCGGCGACGGCCTTGCGGCCGCGCGTTACCTTAAACTGGCCGGCGCCGGCGTAAAGGTTTTCATCCTGCCCCCTAAGGACACCGGCTACGGCGAACTGGTGGTAAAAAATCTGGAGGCGGCGAAAGCTGCGGGCGTGCCTGTGGCGATGACGGAGAAGGCAGACCTGGACGCCCTCGCGGCCGAGTTCTCCGCCGCCGACCTGCTGCTGGACTGCCTGCTCGGGGTCAGCGCGGTGGGTAAGCCAACCGGCCCGGTGCACCGGGTGATACAGCTCATGAATAAAAGCGGCCGCCCCATAATCGCCGTGGATATTCCGTCCGGTCTCAGTCCCGACACCGGGCATCACAGCGGCGTGTACATCATGGCGAAACAGACGCTTACGCTGGGCTTCGCCAAGTCCGGGCTGATGGCGGCGCATGCCCAGAAGAACACGGGCCTGATAAAGGTGCTGCCCATAGGCTACCCGCAGGCGCTTATTGACGAGGCCGCCCGATGAACTATGCGTCCTTTTAACGACAGCGTCATTTACTTTGCCGTGGTGGACAGGTTCTATAACGGGAATGCCGGGAACGACAAGGGTTTCTCCACCGCTTCCTTCGACCCCTCGCGCTCGGACTGGTTCAAGTACTGGGGCGGCGACCTCAACGGCATTATCCGGAAGCTGGACTATCTGAAGGAGCTCGGCTGCTCCGCCGTCTGGCTGACGCCCCTGTTCGACCAGGCGGACGGGCTGGTGGACGTGGAAGGGCGCGGCATGGCCAGCTATCACGGCTACTGGGCCAAGGATTTCAAGCGCCTGGACGAGCATCTGGCCGGTTCCCCGGAGGATGTGCGCGTCTTCGCCTCGAACGACACCGTGGTGGACCGTCTTATAAAATCAATGCATGAAAAAGACATGCGCCTGGTGCTGGATATAGTCTGCAACCATTCCAGCCCGGCCCAGCGCGCGGACCTGGGCGGCCGCCCCACCAAGGGAGAGCTGTACGACGACGGAAAGCTGCTGACCTCCTACGAAGACGACAAGCTGGGCTGGTACCACCGCAACGGCGGCGTGAGCGACTGGGGTAACAAGCGCCATATAGAGACCAGCGAGCTCTGCGGCCTGGCGGATTTCAACGAGTCCCATATAGGCTACCGGACATATATCAAGGACGCGCTGCGGCTGTGGCTAAATAAGGGCGTGGACGGCTTCCGGGTGGATACCGTCAAGCATATGCCGCTCTGGTTCTGGCAGGAGTTCGTGTCCGACATGGTCTTCCACCGGCCGGACCTCTATATTTTCGGCGAATGGTTCCAGGGCGGCTGCTACGACGACCTGTCCGTGCAGTTCATGAACAAGAGCGGGATGGGGATGCTGGACTTCAGCCTGCAGCGCGGGCTCGAGGACTGCCTGGCCCGCGGGGCCGGGCAGGGCTTCGAATTGATAGAGAATGTTTTCGGCAAAGACCGCCTTTTCGACGACTGCCGCCACCTGGTGACCTTCCTGGACAACCACGATATGCCGCGCTTCATGTCCGCCGGAGCCTCGCCCGCCCGCGTGGATATGGGCCTGGCGCTGATCCTCACCTGCCGCGGCACGCCCTGCATTTATTACGGGACCGAGCAGTACCTGCATAACGACACCAATGGCGGCGCCGACCCTTATAACAGGCCTATGATGGAAAAATGGGAGACCGGGACCCCGGCCTTCAGGCTCGTGAAAAAACTGGCGGCGGTGCGCAGGGAGAACAAAGCCGTGCAGAGCGGCAGCCACAGGAAGAAATACCTGTCTCCGGACGTCTACGCCTATACCCGCGTCTACCGGGACAGTTGCTGCCTGGCCGCCTTCAACCGCGGAGCCGGAACTTCCATAGACCTTGAAAACATAGAGCTGCCGGACGGCGTCTACAAAGACATCCTGTCCGACCGCGCCGTCTCTGTGAAGGCCGGCCGCATAAGCGGGCTTAAGCTGGAGCGGGACAGTTTTTTTGTCCTGTCCTATTGCGCCCCGGCGCGGGAAAAAACCGGGCTGGAGATCTCTTTCGTGCTGAACGGCTATAGCACGGCCTACGGCGAGCGCGTCAAGGTGACGGGCAACTGCCGGGAGTTGGGCAACTGGGACCTCTCTAAGGCCTTCCCGCTGGAATACATAAATGAAAATATGTGGCTGGGGCATCTGCCGATAAAAGAAAGCGCCGGCAAGGCCATGGCTTACAAGTTTATCGTGGAAAGGGACAATGACGGGGTGCTCTACGAAAACCGCCCCGCCCATGTCCGCCTCATGCCCGCGAAAGGCTCCATGGAGCAGCAACACCGCTGGAGTTAAAAAGGAGGCAGGCACCTTTTTAATGTTTTAAGGGGTAAAAAGGGCCAAAAGGTGCCAGCCTCCTTTTTAAGCCTCCGATGGCGGCGCATGCCCAGAAGAACACGGGCCTGATAAAGGTGCTGCCCATAGGCTACCCGCAGGCGCTTATTGACGAGGCCGCCCGATGAACATCGTTATAGCCGCCGCCGACCATAAGCTGCGTTTCCTGAAAAAGCCTTTCAGCCTGGCCGTCCCGCATAAGGCCGTGGACGAGATGACCGATATCCCGCTTTTCCGGGATTACGACTCCCCCGGCGGCAAGCCGGGCCTTAAATTGTAGCCGTGGGCCGGTCGGGGCTCATTTTAGGCCGGTAATGGCTTCGACCACGTTTACCGCGTGGTCGCCCATCTTCTCAAAACTATTGAGCAGGTCCGAATACAGCGGCCCGGTGGCCGCCTGGGAGCCGTCTTTGGAAATACGCAGGATGTGGTTCTCCCTGAATTCGTTCCGCATGCGGTTGAGCTCGTTCTCAAGCTTCCAGATCGCGGCCATTATGTCGCCCTCCGGCTTCAGGATGTAGGACCTGGTCTCTTCGAGCATCTGCTGGGCGAAAGTGGATATTTTCAGCAGGTCCGCGAAGGACTCCCTGCTCAGGGCGAAGCTGGGCTCGCGCGTGCGCCCGAGCAGGTTCGCCGCCTTTTCTCCGTAATCCCCCATCTTTTCAAAGTCGTTTATCATGCTCAGCAGGGAGAGCACCTCGCGGCTGGTCTGGTTGGAGAGCCGCTCGTGTATCAGCGTCGCCAGGTACTCGTTTATCTTATGCTCCAGCACGTCGGTGGTCTTTTCGTCCGCCTTTATCCTTTCTATTTCCTCGTCGTCTATCTTGCCGTCGCGCAGCGAGTCCGAGATCTTGGCCATCATGCCGGTGACGACGCCGGCCAGGATATCTATCTCCTTGCGGGCGGCGTCTATCGCCAGCTCCGGGGCCCGCGCGAAAGGCGTGCTCAGGTACACCAGCTGGTGCTCCGCTGGGCCCGTAACTTTTTCGTCGGGGCGGATAAACAGGACCAGTTTCTCGAACTGCTTTATGAAGGGCAGCATTATGCCGGTGTTTACTACGTTGAAGACGGTGTGGAAGGCGGAAATGTGCAGCGGTATGGCCGTCAGCAGCGCGGCCTCGGTCATGCCGTAGGGGACGCCGGGTATCAGCATGTCCACCAGCCTGACCAGCGGGTTGAAGAGCAGCGTGGCCCAGAGCACGCCCAACACGTTGAAGAGCAGGTGCCCGGTAGCCGCCTGCTTGGCGGTACGGGAAGCGTTCAGGGCGGCCAGGTTAGCCGTTATCGTGGTGCCTATGTTCTCGCCCAGCACCAGCGCCGCGGCCGCCGGGAAATCGATGATGCCCTTTGCCGCCGCGGCTATGGTTACGGCCATAACGGCGCTGGAGGACTGGAAAATAACGGTCAGCACGGTGCCCACCGCTATGAGCCCCAGGCGGGTGAACAGGAAATCCGGCGAAAAGCGGGCGATCCAGGCCATCACCTCCGGCGATTGCCTCAGGTCGGGAATGCCATGCTTGATAAGCTCGAGCCCGAGGAAGAGCAGGCCGAAACCCACCAGGATCTCGCCGATGCGGTGCGGCCAGCGCCAGCGTTTGATAAAGCGGGAAAAATACCCTATGCCTATCATCGGCAGCGCGAAAGCGGCTATTTTTACTTTGAAGCCCAGCAGACTGACTATCCAGGCGGTCACTGTGGTGCCTATGTTGGCCCCGAAAATCACTCCGAGCGACTGGGAGAGGGTCAGCAGGCCTGCGCTGGCGAAGCCGACCACCATGACCGTAGTGGCGCTTGAGGATTGTATAAGCGAGGTTATCGCGAACCCGGAAAAAGTCCCGGCCAGCCTGTTGCTGGTGGCCATGGCCAGCATTTTTCTCAGTTTTGAGCCGGCCGTTTTCTGAAGGCCCTCGCTCATGATCTCTATTCCCAGCAAGAATACCCCGAGGCCTCCCATGAGGTAAAGTAACATGTTCAGCGCGTCTATCATTTGTTTTATCCTTGCCAGCGTATGCCGGAGTGTGCCGGTAAATAAATTATATCAGGCGCCTGTAAAAGCCAGGTAGGCGCCGTGTAAAATGTGTGTAAAATCCGTATCTTAACCGCGGGGCGGCAGGCTGGCCGACAGCTTGGCTGAAAGCGCGGCCAGGTGCTCGCGCAGGCGGGGCTGTTTTGTCAGCATCAGCGGCAGCAGGGTTTTGCGGATCCAGTTGCGGGTATAATACTCATCGTCGTTGGTGTGGTCCTTCCTGGACGGCAGCCCGTTAGCTTTAAGATAAGCCTCTATCTCCAGCCTTGAAACGGCCAGCATAGGCCTGATCAGCGCTACCCGCGCTTTCCCTTTCCGGCAAAGCTCCCTCCTGGCGGGGATGCCCAGCAGGCCTTTCGGCTCCGTGCCGCGCAATAAATTCAGAATTATGGTCTCGGCGTGGTCGTCGGCATGGTGGGCTGTGGCTACCAGTCCGCATTTTTTCTTCAAAGCCGTTTCCGAAAGCAGCTCGTAGCGGGCGTTGCGCGCCGCGTGCTCTATACCTGTGCCTGATTTTTCAGCCAGGGCTTTGACGTCGGCTGAAAGAATAAAGGTCTCCAGCCCGTATTCGGCGCCCAGCTTAGATCGGA
>CAMTWW010000235.1:0-1340 GCA_947085555.1 uncultured Elusimicrobia bacterium
AGTTCTACGCCCCATTGCGGCCCGGCGGCGGCCGCTCCGAGCAGGCCGAGGGCGGCGAAATAAAGCAGTCCGCGCAGGCGCCTGCGGGCGGCTTCCGGGCCGGAGCACAGCCTGTCGAAAGCGGGCCCTAAAAGGCGCCGCGCCGCTTCGAGCCGGCGCTCCTCCGCTTTGAAGCGGAAGAAGACCAGGGCGGCGAAAGCCGCGGCCAGCCAGGCAAGAGTTAAAGGATATCTAAAAAGTTCCATAGTTCCCGATCCCCGATTTTCGATTCTTCGTAACTGCTCAGGTAGCCAGAAGCCAGAATTCAGAAGCCAGGAGTCAGAAAACCGCCGGAGGCTTGTTCGTAGTCGGCCATTCTGAATTCTGACTACTGAATTCTGTCTACCTGAGTAGTTACGATTCTTCCTACGGCACCGTCCTGAAATAGGTCCGCTCTAAAACGAACAACAGGGCAAGCAGGGCTAGGGCCGGAGCGAGGAAATAGAGGTAGAGGTCAGCGTAGTTGGTGTAGGTTTTAGCCTCGAATTTTGTTTTTTCCAGCGCGTCTATGCCGGAGTAGATCTTCTCCAGGTCCCGGGAATTCTTGGCGCGGTAGAACTCGCCGCCGGTCAGGCCGGCTATCTCGCGGAGCGTGGGCTCGTCCAGGTCCTCGTCGATGTAGATGACGGGCTGGGCGGGGTCCCCCGTGGAGATCTGCGCCCTGCCTTTTCCCGCCGTGCCTATGGTATAAACCTTTATGTCGTAGGCCGCGGCGGTCTTTGCCGCCAGGTTCAGGTCCGTCACCAGGCCTGCGTTGGAGCGGCCGTCGGTAAGCAGGATTATCACCTTGCTTTTTGCCTTGCTTTCTTTAAGGTGGTTCACGGCGGTAACTATAGCGTCGCCCACCGCGGTGCCGTCGGCGCGGGTCATGTTGAGGTAGGCGCCGTCCAGGGTCTCTTGCACCGACTGGTAATCCAGCGTGAGGGGGCAGGCGAGCAGGGCCGCCCCGCCGAAAACCGTGACCCCGATGCGGTCGTTCTGGCGCTTTCTTACGAAGTCGGCGGCGGCTTTCTTGGCCGCTTCCAGCCTGTTCCGCGGCGCGAAATCCTCGGCGGCCATGCTGTAAGAGGTGTCCAGCGTCAGCATTATGTCTATGCCCTCGGCGGGCGGAACTTCGCCGCGGCTCGCTTTCTGCGGCCTGGCCAGGGCGAAGATAAGCAGGGTTATGGCCAGCACCCTGCCCCAGAAAGGCACTATGGCGAACAGCCTGGTCCGCAGCGTCCTGAGCGCCGGGAGCGGCGCCGGCATACCGGCCGAATTAAGGCGCCGGGCCGACTGCGACCTGGCCAGGCCGGCCAGCA
>CAMTWW010000236.1:0-3862 GCA_947085555.1 uncultured Elusimicrobia bacterium
CACCTCGGCCGAGGTGAAGGCAGAATCCGATTGCATTGTGACCAGCGCTAATGCCGAGAAGATACTGCGCAAGATGTATGGGAAACATGAGAAGGTTATTTTTATCCCCGACCGTTTCATGGGGGAGAACCTGGCTAAGGCGCTGGGGAAGACCCCCGGCGTGGATATTTTCCTGTGGAAGGGCGCCTGTATAGTGCACGAGCATTTCAATCCGGAGCTCATTAAGGTCTACAGGAAGCGGTATCCGGGGATAGTGGCTCTGGCGCATGCTGAATGCCCGTCCGAGCTTATCGCTGCGGTGGATTTTATGGGCGGTACCGGGGACATGATGCGCTACGTGGAGAACTCCAACGCTTCGGCCTACCTGCTGGTGACGGAATGCGGCTTCGGCGAGCTGGCGAAGCTGAGGTTCCCGGAGAAGAATTTTATAGCGATGTGCCGGCTCTGCCCCTACATGAAATCCATCACCCTGGACAGCGTCCTGGCCCTCCTGAAAGACCCGAACCCGGAAGAAGTGACGGTCCCCGCCGACATAGCCGCCCGCGCCGGAAGCTCTATAGAAAAAATGTTCGAACTCGCCGCTTGAAAACCCGCCGGCGGCTGCGGGCTTTTTTCAGGGGCGGGCCAGCCTAGCGCCGTCCTTCATCTGCGTCCGGTTCCGGCTGTTCCGCAGGTCATGGCGGAGCGTACCGAACTTCTCCTTGAAGCAGGATTCCAGTACGCCGATGATCTTGAACCCGGGCGCTTCCGGTCTTCATCGGCCTTTGCGGGCGAGGACTATAAGCCGGATCGAGCTGGAGGTAAGTGGCTCCCCCCTGAACCCGCCCCAGAATTTGAGGGGTTTAAGGCCGGCTTTCGCGAGCGCGGCGCCTATCCTTTTCCTGCCGTATTTCCTGGTGAAAGAAGCCTTTCTCAGTATTTTCCCGCCTTTCTTCGGTATCCTGGTCCAGGTAGTGTAGATGCCGTCCCGGTCGTCGGTTCTTTTCTCGAGAAGGAAATGGTCCCCTTGGTCATCCCAGTCCCTGGCCCTGAAATTATTAAGCAGGAAATCCCCGTGGACGATATCCAGGAGGAACAACCCGCCGGGCTTCAGCGCCGCCGCCACGCCTTTAAGGGTCCTGAGGTCGTCGGAAAATTTCTGGAAATAGCCGAAGCTGGTGAAGAGGTTCACCGCCGCGTCGAATTCCCCCCTGAACCTGAGCCCGCGCATGTCCCCGCGCAGGAGCCGGAGGGAAACCTTTTTTTTCCTGGCGCGGGCCGCCGCTTCCCGTAGGTATTCCTCCGAGAAATCAAAGCCGGTCACGGCCAGCCCCTTTTTAGCGAATTCCACGGCGTGGCGGCCGGGCCCGCAGCACAGGTCCAGCAGGGCCGAGCCTTTTTTTAATTTCAGCCGCTTAAGGACGAAAGACGCCTCACTGGGAGCCTTTTTCACGGCCGCCGGGGAGGCGGGGTTGTAAAAAGAGTTCTTGAAAAAATCCTTATGCCACTCGTGCGGGGTTTTCATTGGGAGCAGACCTATTGCCGCGGCCCGGCTTTCACCAGGTTTTTGTAAACCCCCGGCTCGGAGCCTTCGATGACCGTGGCGCCTACGGTTTTACTGAAGAATTCCACCGGCCCGGCCCAGCCTATGGCGGCGTAGCCGTAGCCGGCATCCCGCATGGCTTCCAGGGTGCGTATGAGCAGGGCTTTGCCGAGACCCTTTCTTTTCACGCTTTCGTCCACCCCGATGGGCCCGAAAAAGCCTTTCAGCGTGGCGTCGTAGCAGGCGAAGCCGAGCAACTGCTTCTCCCTGACGGCTATAAAACAGGTCGCGGGCTGGGCGGAAAGGGCCACGTCGCATTCGGAGGCCCAGGCGCGGGAGAATTTTTTCTCGGCCCAGTCCACAACGGCTTGCTTTTCCGGGCCTAGCGCGCGCCGTATTTCAATGCCGTCTTCCCGCAGTTTTTCCAGGGCCTGCGCGGACGGCGGCAGTTCGTAAAGCTTAACCAGGAGATCCGCCATCAGTGGCCGCCTTCGTGCGGCTTGGTGGCGCTTTCCTCATCTATGAACTTGGCTTTCTGCATGACCGGCAGCTTGCCGGCCGGTTTCGTGGCGGCCGGCTTGGCCCCTTTTTTCTTTGGCGCCGGCTTCACTATCGGGTTGGCTTTTTTATCGAACTTGTAGTCCGGCACGGCGTCGGCCGAGGTGAACTTATATTCCGAGACAGGCGCGGCCTTTTTCTTTTTTTTCTTCTTCGCTTTATGGGCGGTTTTTTTAGCCGCGGGTTTCGCCGCCGGCTTGGCCGTCTCCGCGGTCGCGCTCTCTTCCTTGGGCGCGGCGCCGTCCTCCTGCGCGGAAGCCGGCAGGCAGAGCGCCGCGGGCAGCAATAAGGCCAGGACCAGGTTCAGGACGTTTTTCATGTGAGTATTATCCCCTCTCTCAGTATTTTCGGGGCCAGCTCGGCGGCCCTCACGGAAGCTTCTATCAGGCAGGCCAGCGTGACCGGGCCTACGCCGCCGGGCACGGGCGAGACGGCCGCGGCGCTTTCCTTCAGGTCCTCGAAGTCCGCGTCCCCGCACATCTTGCCGTTCTCGTCGAAATTGGTCCCCACGTCTATCACCGTGGCGCCCGCCGGCAGCAGCTCTTTTTTCAGCCACTTAGCCTTGCCCACGGCCGTTATCACCAGATCGGCGCTTTTGAAGATCTCCGCCGTGTTCTTAGTGCGGGTATGGCACAGGGTCACCGTGGCGTCCAGCGCGGTGAGCATCTGGGCCAGCGGCCGCCCAACCACCGCCGAGCGCCCGGCCACCGCGATGTTCATGCCGGACGGGGCGATGCCGTGGAACTTCAGAAGGCGTACCACGGCCAGGGCCGTGCAGGGCGAGAAATAGCGGCCTTCCTCCACCTCGGAGAATTTCCTGGCGAGGAAAAGGCGGCCCATATTGAGGGCGGACAGCCCGTCCACGTCCTTGGCGGCCGGCAGCGCGTCCCAGGTCTCGAGCGTCTCGAAGCCGCCGGGCAGCGGCCGCTCCAGCATGATGGCGTCGCAGGCGGTGTCCGAGCCCAACCTGGCCAGCAGGGCCTTGAAAGCAGGATAGCCTTCCTCCGGCTTCGTGGCGTACAGCTTTACCGTTATGCCTAGTTTCTCGCAGGCGGCTATCTTCCGGTTGACGTAAACGGCGGAGGGCGAGTCCGCGAAATAATTTATTATGGCCAGCGAGGGCGGCCGCCCCAGCCTCCCCTTCACCGCCTCTATGCGCGCTGGCAGCGCGGCCAGGATAGCGGCGGAAAGCGTTTTGCCTTCAAGTATTTTCATGGTAAACAAAAAGGGCAGCCTTTTAAAGCCGCCCTTTTCGGTATTCCCCCTTGCCGCTTACTCCACGTCTTCTACGTAGATGGAGCCGCTGAGGTAGCCGGAGCCGCTCAGTGTCACGTAGTTGGAACTCGGCCAGCCGGAGACTGAGATGCTGCCGGTCATATTCGTGGAGCCGATCGGCTTCCCGTTGCGGTAGAAGGTGGTGTAGATATTGGGCCAGACGGTCTGGAAGACGTACTGGTTGGGATAGATCCACATCGAGGCATAGGTGTTTATGTAAGAGTTGTTGCTGGTGACCTTACCGGAGGAGTCCCGGAAGTTGGCCCAGCCGGTGAGGGTCACGCTGGTGTAGCCGCCGGCAGCGCCGGGCAGCCAGCCGTTGCCGTTCAGGTTCACGTAGCCGGAAACCTGCACGTAGCGGCCGGCTTTGGCCCTAACTGGTTTAGCCTCGGGAACTTTCACTTCGGGCGAAGAAGCGACAGCGCTGAGCTGCCTGGCGAAAGCGGCGTCGGTGAAATTGAGCTTCTCCGCCGCGCCCGCGCTGGCGGCGAAAAGGCCGCAAACTGC
>CAMTWW010000237.1:0-2054 GCA_947085555.1 uncultured Elusimicrobia bacterium
CCGGGTTCTTCACGCCGGCTTTCTTTAGCAGGCTCCAGAAATACTTGAAGTGGCTGGACGGCTCTATGGTGCCGCCGGACTTGCTGGCGAAGATGAAGAGCGTGCGCTTGAGGTCCAGCTGTTTTTGAACGGAGTAGATCCAGGCGGGGTCGGTGGTGTCCAGCACCAGGAGCTGAGGGTACTTCGGGTTCTGGAAGACGCCGCGGATGACTTCGGGGGCCAGGCTGGAGCCGCCCATCCCGAGCAGCACGGCGTGGGTGAAGCCGGCGGCGCGTATCTCTTCGGCGAACTCCTCTATTTCCTTAACCTTCGGCAGCAGCTTGAAGGGGCTGTCCAGCCAGCCGAGCGCGCCGGTAATCTGCTTCGCGCTGGGTTCGTCCTTCTTCCAGAGCCCCGGGTCTTTTTTCCAAAGCCTGTCGGCGAAGTTCATCTCCGACAGTGTCTTCACGGCGGCTGAGGCGTCTATCCCGGCAAGTTCTTCCTGCATGGTTCCCTCCGGCTATTTCTTTTCCTTTTCCAGGTCGTCTATCTTCCTGAGGCGGCGCTTGTGGCGCTCCTCTCCGGAGAACCTGGCGGCCGTGAAAGCGGCGGCTATCTCGAAGGCCAGGGCCTCGCCGATTATGCGCGCGCCCAGGCAGAGGACGTTCATATCGTTGTGCTCAACGCCCTGGCGGGCGGAGCAGGTGTCGTGGCAGAGCCCCGCGCGGATGCCTTTCAGCTTATTGGCGGCTATGCAGGCGCCCACCCCGGAGCCGCAGACTATTATGGCCTTGTCCGCGCGCCCGGCCAGCACTTCCCTTGAGGCTTTGGCGGCGAAATCCGGGTAGTCTACGGCTCTCTCCGGCGAGTCGGCGCCCTGGTCCGAGAGCTCGCAGCCCAGGTTCCGAAGGTGCGGGATAAGAGCCGCCTTCAGGCGGAACCCGGCATGGTCGCTTGCGATGGCTAGTTTCATATTTTAAAGCCTCTCTATTTCGTTTTTGAGCGCCCAGCCTTTTATGCCTTCCTTCCGCAGCCCTATCTCATAGTAGGCTTCGTCGCCGGTGTCCAGTATCCTGACCAGCCGCCCTTCCGGGGCGGAGGCGTAGGTCTTGAATTTTTCTCCGGGCCCGCTCAGCATCCGCGTCCCCCCCGTCTTTGTGACGACGCCGGCGGAGCTGAAAGGCGAGGACTGCCTGGCGGCCAGCCAGACCGCGGTGAAGAGCAGCAGGCCCGCGGCGGCCAGCGAAACGCGGCCGGCGGGCGCGCCGCCCCTGCCGCCGTCCAGCAGGAAGCAGACTGCGCCGGCCAGGCAGGCCAGCCAGAAAAGCAGTATGGCCGAAGCCTTGAGCTCGGTCTCTGAAATTATGAAGTACAGGTAATGCAGCGCCGCCGGGATGCCTTCGGGCACGAGGGACTGCCCGGTCTGGCGCAGGGCGAAGTCCAGGTTTGCCCTGATGTCCTGCGAGCGCGGGTCCAGCAGAAAGGCCCTAGCGTAATTGAACACGGCGGGGCCCAGGCGGTTGAGGCGGTAAAGGGCGTTGCCCGCATTGTACCAGCCCCACTGGTTGGCAGGCTCTTTGGCGATCATGAGCTTGTAGCCTTCCAGCGCTTCCTCGTACTGGCCGTTCCTATACAGGTCATTGAACTCCGCCAGCTCGCCGCGGTCGTAGGCCCCGGCGGCGGCCGGCAGCGTCAACAGCAAGGTTAAAAATATCTTCTTCACCTGAGGTCCTTTTCCAGCAGCTCCAGGAGGAGCGAGTATTTCCCGGCCAGGTCGGAGGCCCCCTCGGAACCCGCCGCCTCCGGTGAGAAATGGCGCAGTTCCAGGGCGGCCCAGAGTTCGCAGATCTCGTCGAGCGAGCGCTGCGTGGCTGCCGGGAAGCGGCTTTTCACCAGCTCCGCCGCTTTCCTGATGGTAAGGGCGCTTACCTTGACCCCGCACTTGTCGGAGAGGTAGTTCATGAAGGAATCATAAAGCACGGAGACGGCTTCGTTCGGCTTGTTCGCTTTTATCAGGGCCTCGGCTTCGGCTACGTCCCGGGAGGCTTCGCTGCGGGCCCTGCGGAACCTGAAGA
>CAMTWW010000238.1:0-1948 GCA_947085555.1 uncultured Elusimicrobia bacterium
CTATCAATTATCAATTATCAATTATCTACTGCCCGCCGGAAAGTATCGACTCTATGCGCTTGAGGCCGGCCGCCGCGTCGGCATTGCCCGGGTCGAGCTGCCGCGCGAGGGTCCACTCGTCGCGGGCCTTGTCGTAATTCGAGTTCTGGAAGTACTTGATGCCCTCCATGTAATGCTGCTGCGCGGCCAGGCGCTTCTCCTCTGTCACGCCCTGCGGCTTCTTGGCCACTTCTTCCACGGTCATGCCGCGCTTTTTGGCTTCGGCCTCGGCCTTCTTCCGGTCAGCCTCTTCCTTCGCGGCCCGCTCCTCTTCCGCCTTGGCGCGGGCGGCGGCCTCGGCGGCGCGGCGCTTCTTTTCGTCGCCCTCCAGCTTCATCTGCTGGCGGGCGCGCGAGATAAGGTTGTTGATATAGGCCATATTGGCGGTATAGGGCTTGGCCTTATCCCACTCGCCTATGGCCTCGGTGTATTTGCGGACGCCGTAGAACTTCCTGCCGGCGGCCAGGAAGCTGTTCTCCAGTTCGCTCTTGACCTCGGCCAGGAGCTTGCCGGCCTTGGAGTCGCCCGGCTGCACCTCCAGCGCGCGCTTCAGCCCCTCATAGGCGTCCTTGAGGCGCCCCTGCGCGTAGGACTCCAGCGCGGCCTTAAGCAGGTCGTTGGCCCTCTGTTGGCGCAGCTCGTCCTCTATCCGGGTGATCCAGGTTATGACCAGGGTGTCCCTCGGCCTAATCAGCAGGGCATTGTAAAAATTATCCAGCGAGCTTTTCAGGTCCCTGGCCTGGTAGTCCTGGCTGCCCTTCTGGAAATAATATTCCTTCAGGTCTTCCTTCATCTTGGAAAGCCAGTATCTGGCCTTGATATTGTTCGGGGAAAGCTTGACCACCTCGGTCATCTTGGTGTGGGCTTCCACTATGCGGCCCTCGGTATAGTAGGACAGGGCCATCTTAAAGCGGTCCTCCAGCATGAGCTTCTCGCTCATTCCCGGCTTCAAACTGCCGCGCAGCTGGTTGGAGGCCTCCAGCAGCATCTGCGCGTCCTGGTGGTTGGGATCGATGGAGATGATCTTCAGCGCCAGGTCCTTGGCGTCCTCGTAGTTGCCGTTGCGATAATATTCGTAGGCGTTCTCGTAGATATTGCCCAGCATCTTGCCCTGGAGCTTCACTTTCTCCAGGCGCACCAACTCCAGGAATTTCCGTTTCTCGTCCAGCTCGTTCAGGGCGCCCAGGCCGGTTTTCTGCAGGTCCAGGAAAAGCGATTCCTCGCTTTTCACGCGCTTGATCTGCGCGGAGGCCGGGGCGCACAGCAGGGTGGAGGGTAGAGGGTAGAGGGTAGAGGCAAAAAGAACCAGCGTTAAAAACCTTTTCTTCCCATTTGTCTTCTTCATAAATAAATTTTACCCTATACAAAAATTAAAAAATTCCCCACTGCTTTCCCTCTACCCTAACCCCTCTACCCTGCCTTTAGAACGGCATCCCGCCCGTTATCAGGTCCATTATCATCGGGGCCAGCATCAGTATGAACACCGTCGGGAAAATGAAGATGAACAGCGGGATCAGCATCTTGGTGGAGGCCTGCGCGGCCAGCTTCTCGGCCTTGTTGAGGCGGCGGAAGCGCATGTCGGCGGAATAGTTGCGCATCAGCTCCACCAGGCTGGTGCCCAGCTCGTCCGACTGCACTATCAGGCCCACGAAGGAGCGCACTTCCTGCAGGCCGGTGCGCAGGGACAGGCGCCGCAGCGCGTCGCGGCGGGCGTACCCGAGCTGGACCTCGTTTATGGTCTTCTCTATCTCCAGCTCGAGCCCGGTCTTCACCGGGGCGATCTTCACGATGCGGTCGAAAGCGGTCATGTAATCCAGGCCCGACTCTATCATCAGCGCCCCGAGGTCCACGAAGGTGGGGAAGTTGCGGATGATGCTTTCCTGGCGGCTGCGGATGCGGCCGGACCAGA
>CAMTWW010000239.1:0-3480 GCA_947085555.1 uncultured Elusimicrobia bacterium
GCTCCTACAGTATTACAAGCATGAGAACAAACCCCTGATAATAAAAGCCCTCAAAGAAATAAACCGCCAGGACCTTATTAAGAAGCTGCTTGGTAAGTGGTAAGGATTAATCCTTAATCCTTAACTACTTCCCCAAGTGGTGCTTCTTCATGAATTCGATGAGTTCGAGGCCATACAGGGAGACCTTCTCGGCGCCCAGTCCCCGCACCGCGTGCAGGTCCTCCAGCGACTTCGGCTGGGAAAGCGCCACGCGCTCCAGCACGTCATTACCCATGATCGCCTCCGGCAGCATATTACGTCGGGCCGCGATCTCCTTCCGCCACAGCTTAAGGTTTTTAAAGCGCTTCTTCACAGTCTCGAAATAAGCGCGCTTCTCCCTCGAGATCTCACGCCTCGGCACAGTGTACTCCGGGGCCTTCAGCCCCCTCTGCAGGGCCTCCCTTATCCAGGAGCCATGGTTCCCAAGAACATAACCGCTCACCCCCTTAAAGATGGAGAGATTATGCAGACCTTCGCGCGGAGCCACGGACAGGCGCAGCATCAGGTCTTCGCTGATCACCTTGAAGGGAGGCGCGTTGCGCTTTATCGCGGCCACCTCGCGCGCCAGGTAAAGCTCGCGCAGCACCGCGAGGCCGCGCCCGTTGAGCTGGCGTGCGCTCTTCAGCGTCAAAAAACCGCTCTCGTCGAAACACATGGGCTGCGGCTCGATCCTGCAGATCTGGGCGAACTGCCCCGTCGCTTCCTCCAGGCGGCCCTTCTTCTCCAGCCTGGCCGCCAGGATATCGCGCAGCGTTTTAAGATGGATCGTATCGGAGCTGGCGTAATCCAGCATCTCCCTGGTAAGCGGCCTGCGTCCCCAGTCGGCCTTCTGGAATTTTTTATTCATCTCCGCGCCGATATACTCCTTCACCATATTGTCCAGGCCGCACTTGATGATGCCCAGGTACTTCGCAGCCACCATGACGTCGAAAATATTGGCGAACGTGCAGCCCATGGCCGCCTTGAAAACCCTGATATCCGAATCGGCCGAATGGAAGATCTTCTCCACAGCGGGGTCCGCGAAAACGGGCAGGATGGATTTGATATCCACGGCGAGAGTATCCACCACGGCGTTAATGTGCTCGCCGGAAAGCTGCAGCAGGCAGAATTTCTCTTTATAGGCGTAAAGGCTGTTGGATTCGGTGTCCAGGGCTATATATTTATGCTTCGCCAGCTTCGCGGTCAACTCGTCAAATTCTTTCTGGGTATCTATGAAAATGTAACTCATAATTGAATATAATAACATTTATGCCCACGCTAATTTTTAACAAACCTTACGGGGTCCTTTCGCAGTTCACCCGCGGGCACGGGCACGGCTCGCTCGCCGACTTCGGGCTGCCCCCCGGAGTTTACCCGGCCGGGCGACTGGACCATGACAGCGAGGGGCTGCTGCTGCTTACCTCCGACGGCTCCCTGCAGGCCGGGATTGCCGACCCCCGGCACAAGCTGCCTAAGACCTACTGGGTTCAGGTCGAGAAGGAAATGAACCCGGAAGCCGTTTCCAGGCTGCGCGCCGGCCTGGTCCTTAACGACGGGCCGACCCTGCCCTGCGGCGCGAATCTCCTGCCGGACCCCGGCCTCCCCCCCCGCGTCCCGCCCATCCGTTTCCGCAAGACCGTCCCTACTTCCTGGGCCGAGATAATACTCAGGGAAGGGCGCAACCGCCAGGTCAGGCGCATGCTGGCCGCTGTCGGATTTCCTGTGCTCAGGCTGCTGCGCCGGGCCATCGGCCCGCTTACGCTGGAGGGACTGGAGCCCGGGCAGTGGCGCACACTGACCGTAAAAGAAGTAAAAGGCCTGACCGCCTCAAGGAGATTAAGATGAGCATCCCTCCGCGTATCGGGTTTATAGGCCTCGGCATAATGGGCCGGGCGATGGCGATGAACCTAGTGAAGGCCGGTTTCCAGGTTTCGGTTTACAACCGCACCCGCCGGCGCACCATTGAGTTCGCCGACCTGGGGTGCGAAGTGGCGGCCACCCCCAGGGCCCTGGCGAAGATGTCCGACACCGTGATAACGATGGTCTCGGACCCGGCGGCCATGGAAGCCGTGATGGAAGGCCCGGAAGGGGCGGTCTCCGCCTTCGCGGGCGGCAATACCCTGATAAACATGGGCACCCTCTCGCCGGACTACACCGCCGGCCTGGCGAAGAAATGCTTCCTGGCCGGAGTAAATTTCCTGGACTGCCCGGTCTCGGGCTCGAAGGGCGCCGCGGAAAGCGGGCAGCTGGTGATACTCGCCGGCGGGGAAAAAAGCGTCGTGGATAAATTTTCCCCCATCCTCAAAACCCTGAGCCGCGCGATCATTTACGCCGGCCCGGCCCCGGCCGGCACGGCGCTGAAGCTCTGTGTGAACCTTATAGTGGCCCAGCTTACCACGGGGCTGGCCGAGGCCGCCGCCCTGGCCCAGGCTCAGGGAATAGCGCCGGGCCTCATCTTTGAAACGCTTTCCGCCAGCCCCTCGCTCAACTGCGGCTACTTCGACATAAAGAAAGAGAAAATACTGAAAAAGCAATTTCCGCCGGATTTCCCGCTCAAGCATATGCTCAAGGACGCCAGGTTCATGCTGGCCGAGGCCGCGAAGAAAAAACTTTCGCTCCCGGTCACTGCGGCTGCGGCAGGTCTGATGGAGAAATCCTATAATAGCGGTTACGGCGACAAGGACCTGAGCGCGGTGCTCAGCAACCTGACCGAGCCACTGGGGTTAAAATAATGACACGTGAAACCATACTCGCGGCGATGACCTCCACCCTGGAGTTCAGACGGAAGCACCCGGCGATAAGCGTATTCCTCTCGCTGCTTGTGCTGGCGGCCTGCGCCGGCGGCATTTACCTGATGATAGTGAACCTTCCCCGGATCACCCCCTGCTTCTCCGGCAGCGGCTGTGGCTGAAAGAGATCTGCCATGGCGGGGGAAAAGCCCTTGATGAGCACCTACGCTTTAGCCCTTAAAGACCCGGCAGCGGAGCCCTTGGCCCCGGCCGGCTTCCTGGCCGGCGTGAAAGGCTATGACCGGGAGTCCGCGCGCAGCTTCCTCCGCGCCCATCCCGGCTTCCTGGGGAGGGACCTCCAATTGGAGACGGCGCGCGAACTGGCCGCCGCCGCCGCCGCGGCCGGCTTTGAAACCATCCTGGCAGCGGAAACAGGTATCCCCGCCCCTCCTCACCCTATCGAAGCCGATAGGATAGAGCCGAAAGGCAACGGGTTTTATGCAAGGGCCGGCGGCGCGCTGACTTTTATTCCATATGAAGCGGTAACCATTTTCTCAGCGGCGGCTTTCGACGCGGAGACGCTGCCAGATACTATACAGGCCCTTAAGCCGGGCCTGTTCGAGAAACTGGCGCGCCTTGTGGGCGAGCCGCCCCCGCCGCCTCCTGCCCGGCAGCGTGAAACTTTTTTCCGCGCCGACATCATCTTCGCCCTGGAGCGTCAGCGACATCCCCC
>CAMTWW010000240.1:0-5289 GCA_947085555.1 uncultured Elusimicrobia bacterium
TAGTCACGCATAAACCGCATAGCGGTTTTGCGCGACCCCGCCTCGGCGTTTTCGCACGCAGGAAAACGCCTGCGGCCTTGCGGCCCGGACGCGAGGCATGATTATGCCTCGCTCTAAAGCCGGGCCTCACCTCGTCGGGCCTGGCGCGCATAGCGCTTGGCCCTCCGCCCGCGGGCTTGCCAGGCCGGCCGCCGCCTCTTCTGGTTCCCCGGCCCGGTGTTCAAGCCCTCCCTCCCGACGGTGCAGTAGGGTCCCGGGGCGTAAAAAACATCCAGGGAAGTTCCCGGATGTTTTTATTTCAGCCGCAGCCGGTCCTAGAATTCGTTGAAATACGAGACCTGCGTATTGCCTTCGCGGTTGATGATCCAGTGGTCCACCTTGCTGCCGCGCCTGTCGCCGGCTATCTCCACTTCGTACTTTTTCACCGCCTCTTCTATCAGGGCGGGATTCTCCGGGCAGTTGAAAGCGCGGCTCTTGTCCTTGCTCTGCAGGGCGGCCAGGGCTTCCTGGAATTTCCTGACGCCGCCGGGGGTGGCGAACTTGGCGCAGTTCATGCTCTCCTGCATGGTGGCGTCCACGTAGGCGCGTAAATCTATGGGGCGCTCCTCGTTCTTCGCCCATTTGCCTTCGCGGCAGGACAGGTAGGGCCCGGCGTTGTGCTGCGCGCCCAGCACGTCGTCGCGCTTCTGCAGCATGTGGTTCCAGAAGCGCATGCCGTTGAAATTGGCCGCGAGGTCCGCGTAGGAGAACACGCCGGTAGCCAGCATATTGCCGCCCAGGAAGGTCTTCTCCTTAAAAATACCGCCCTTGAGCACCGGGACCAGCGGCCGCTCTTCCAGGTAATGCTTCCTGAAATACCGCAGCCCCATGCCGAACATATGCTCCAGCTTGTCCACGCCGATAGTGGTATCGCCTATTTTTATGAGCGGGGAAAGGGCCAGAGGGCTTTTGGCCGCGCCTTTCCGGCCCAGCAGGAAGCCGTTCCAGATGCTCCACTCGCTGTACAGGGATTCTTTAAGGGGGATCACGGTGCGGGGCACGTCGCCGTGTATTATGGCCTGCACTAGCTGGCCTTTTTTGTGATTCGAAAAAACGTCGGTGAGGCGGGCGTAAAGCAGTTCCTCGCTCTTCCTGGTTTCGTCGCAACCGCCGGCTGCGTTCAGGTCCTCTATGGCCCGGACGAGACCTTCATTGGCCAGTTTATTGACCTCGGCGGTTATATCGGCCACCTGGCCCTCGGTCAGCGAGAAGTGATCCGCCTCCGCCGCACGGGCGGGCGCCCAGGAAACCAGCATAAGTATCGCGGCAAAAATTTTTTTCATTTGGCTCTCCAATTTAACCGTACTAGCCTCAACCTGCTTAAATTCTAACAGTATTCCGCGCTCCGCGATTGAGGCTTTGGACCCCTGTTCTGAAAGAATTAAGGCCTAGTCTCCGGTAGGCAGAATGGCCGGGCCGCCATGGGCCCTATGCCAAATTACTATAATACTTTAACTCCATGCTTAACGAAATCAGCCGCCGGCGCACCTTCGCCATCATTTCACACCCCGACGCCGGCAAGACCACGCTTACCGAAAAGCTCCTGCTTTACGGCGGGGCGCTGCACCTGGCCGGCACCGTAACGGCCCGCAAGAACCAGCGCGCCACCGCCTCGGACTGGATGGAGCTGGAAAAAAAGCGCGGCATCTCCATCAGCTCCACGGTGCTGCAGTTCGACTATAACGGCTACCGCATAAATTTGCTGGACACGCCGGGCCACCGCGACTTTTCGGAAGACACCTACCGCGTGCTCACCGCCGTGGACGCGGCCATCATGGTGATAGACGCCGGCAAAGGCATAGAGGCCCAGACCCTGAAGCTGTTCGAGGTCTGCCGTCGCCGCCATATTCCTATTTTCACGTTCATGAACAAGCTGGACCGCCCGTCCCGCGAGCCGCTGGAGCTGATAGACGAGCTGGAAAAAACGCTGGGTCTGAAACCTTTCCCGGTTAACTGGCCGATGGGCAGCGGCAAGGATTTCCGCGGCGTCTACGACCGCCTCACCAGACAGGCGCATATGTTCGAGAGAACTCCAGGCGGCGCCTTCAGAGCCCCGGTGGAAGTGGCCGACATCGCCGACCGGCACATCAAGGCTGCGCTGGAAGCGGTCAGCTACGGGAATTTCATAGAGGAAGCGGGGATGCTGGACCTGGCCGGGACCGAATATTCCGCCGAGGAGGTGCTGGCCGGGGAAACCACGCCGGTTTTCTTCGGCAGCGCGGTCAATAATTTCGGCATCCAGCTGCTGCTGGACGGCTTCGTGGAGCATTCGGCCCCGCCCGGCCCGCGCGACGCGACCATGGGTTCGATAAGCCCGGATTTCCCGGCCTTCTCCGGCTTCATCTTCAAGATCCAGGGCAATATGAACCCGCGCCACCGCGACAAAGTGGCCTTCGTGCGGGTCTGCTCCGGCAAGTTCACCCGCGACATGACCGTGCACCATTCCGGCACCGGCAAAAAAGTGCGCCTTTCCAATTCCAATAAATTATTCGGCCAGGAGCGGGAAACGGTGGACGAGGCCTGGCCTGGGGACATAGTGGGGCTGGTGGGCAACCAGGAATTCCAGATAGGCGACACGCTGACCGAGAACCCCGCCATTGTTTTCGACGAGATCCCGCGCTTCCCGCCTGAATGCTTTACTTTCCTTTACAACCCGGTGCCGTCCAAATCCAAACCGTTCAAGCTGGGCCTGGAGCAGTTGATGCTCGAAGGCGTGGTGCAGCAGTTCACCGTGAAGGACGCGCCGGGCTCGAGCCCCCTGCTGGCCGCCGTAGGGCCGCTGCAGTTCGAGGTGACGCAGTACAGGCTCGAGGCAGAATACGGCGTACAGTCGAAGCTGGAGCCCGCGCCGTGGCAGTTCGTGCGCTGGCTGGACGCCGAGGGCGCCGCGCTGATCTCCGGCGGCTCCATACACCTGGCCGACAATGTCCGGCTGGGCTTCGACCCCGCCGGGAGCCCGGTCATCTTCTTCCCCACCCCCTGGGCGCTGAAATATTTCGGTGACACCAATAAGAAAATAAATCTCTACGAGCTCCCCCAAAAATAATACCCCCCGGATAGGGGGTTATTGCGAGGCAGGGACAGGCAAAGCCCGGTCGCCTATTTTTTAGCGGAGCGGAATACGCCCAGGTTCTCCTCCAAAGACGACGGAGACACGATTTCCCTCAGAACTTCCTCTATCCTCCCGGCTTCCAGGCCCGGGACGGCGCTCATTCCGGCCAGGCGGCCGAGCAGGGCGGAGTTCTGCATGCGCGGGTCCGGCAGCGCCTCGATAGTCACGGCGGAAACCTCCCCGCCCATCGCGGCGATCTCCCCGGCCACCTCTTCCGCCGAAGGGTAAGGGGCCTTGGCCAGGCGCACGCTCACCGGCTGGTAGGCCGTGTCGTAATAAATCACTTTCCCGCCTTTCTTCAGGTATTGCGCCGCTCCGCGCAACGCTTCCAGCCGCTCCAGCGCCAGCACCAGGTCCGCGCCGCCCTCCGGGACCAGCGGGGTGAGGGCGTCCGCGCCGAGGCGGATATGCGACGAGACAACGCCGCCGCGCTGGGCCAGGCCGTGGGTATCGCAGGCGCGCACTTGCAGGCCGGCCCTGTCGGCGGCCTGCGCCAGCGCCGCGGCCAGCAGGCCTATACCCTGCCCGCCCACGCCGCAGAGATAAATATTAAACGCCATCTTTCTTCCCCTCCCCGTTTCCCGATTCCCGATTCCCAACTCCCGACTTTCTTCCTATCGCCTGTGACGGGCAGGTCTGCATGCAGGAACCGTCCCCTATGCAGAGTTCGGTATTCACCGTGACCGAGCCGTCGGCGTGACGGATGAAGGACGGGCAGGCGAATTCCGCGGCGCAGACATAATGCCGCGCGCAGCTGCCCTGCGCCACGTTCACGGGTTGGGTCTTGAGGCCCGGACTTTTGCGGCGCCGCTCGCGCATGAACTTGAGCATGCACGGGTGCCGGGCTATCACTACGGCGAAGCCCTTGTATTCCATAGCGGCTTTCATATGGTCGGAAAGCTTCGGCTGGTCGTAAGCGTCGCATTCGCGCAGGAATTTAACGCCCAGTTTCTCCAATATTTCGAACAGCGCCAGGCGCCCGCCTATCTCGCCGTTGCCGGGGCGGGGCTGGTGGCCTGTCATGGCCGTGGTTCCGTTGTCCAGCAGCACCAGCGTGATATCGCTGTCGCGCCAGGCCGCGTTCACCAGGCCAGGCATCCCGGCGTGGAAGAAGGTGGAGTCGCCGACGAAAGCGACCACCTTGCGGCTTGAATTGTTCAGGGCCAGGCCGGAGGCCGTTGAGACCGAGTGCCCCATCGAGAAGAGTATCTCCCCCATCTTATAAGGAGGCAGGAAGCCGAGGGAATGGCAGCCGATATCGCCCACCGTTATCGTTCCCGGCGGCAGAGACTTTTTTACGGCGTGGAAGGCGGAGCGGTGGCCGCAGCCGGGGCACATCTGCGGCAGGCGCGGCGCGGGCGCGGGCGCGGTGAAAGCGCGTTTTTCCGGCGCCGGGAAAAGACCCGGCCAGGGCACGGCCAGGGCGGCGCGGGCCCGCTCCGGGGTCATTTCGCCCATCAGCGCCGCATTGCCCCTGCGGGAATGTATGCGGCAGCTTATACCCCTGTCATAGGCGAGGGCTTTCAACTCCGTCTCCAGCACCCGGTCCAGCTCTTCGAGTATGTAAACCTCGTCGTGGGCGTGCAGGAATTCGGCCGTCAGCTTCTCCGGCAAGGGGTAGGTAAGGCCCAACTTCAGCAGGTCCACCGGGGCGCCCGCCGACCGCAGGGCCTCCAGCAGGCAGAGCGCCGGCAGGCCGGCGGCTATGGCCCCGAGGCGCTTCCCGCCCTGTACCGGGGTCTTGTGAAGGACATTAAGGACGCTTTTCTCGCTGTAGGCGGCCCAGGAGTCCAGCTTCTCCAGGGCCTTTTTTTTAAGCGGGAAGACCGAGGCGGCTATCGGGACATAAGGCCCGTTGGCGGCGTCGAAGCGCGGCGTCCAGTCCGGCGGCGGGGGCAGTTCGCCGAACAGCACCCTTTCCCTGGCGTGGCAGACGTGGGTGGTGAGGCGGAGGAAAACCGGGGCGCGGCGTTCACGGGCGAGCGCCGCGGCTTCTTTGTACATCGCGTACACTTCGGCGGGCGAGGCTGGCTCGAAGACGGGGATGTAAGCCATGCGGGCGAACCAGCGGTTGTCCTGTTCGTTCTGCGAGGAGTTGGCGCCGGGATCGTCTCCGAGGATGATTACCAGGCCGCCGA
>CAMTWW010000241.1:0-10105 GCA_947085555.1 uncultured Elusimicrobia bacterium
ACCTCGTCGCCGACATGGTGGCCATCCTGGGGAGCATCGACATCGTGCTGGGCGAGGTGGACCGGTGAGGTCGCGGCGGGGCTGACCCACCCGACTCCAGCATGACCCCCCCTTGCCAGATACCCGTATGCCAACCATGAGCGCGAGGCGCTGATGGAAAAAGCCCTAATAATAGAAACTCCTCCGCTCGACGTGTACGGGCAGATGGCGGCGGACGAGGCGCTCTGCGAGACCAGGCCGGCGCCTTACCTCCTGCGCTTCTATAACTGGAATGATCCCGGCGTGACCTTCGGCTACTCGCAGCGGCGCAAAGCGGTGGCCGAGGCCATGGATTCGGCGGGCTGCGGGATAAAAGCCGTTACGCGGCGGCCCACCGGCGGCGGCATAGTCTACCACGAGACCGACCTCACTTTTTCCTTCATTTTTCCCTCCCCGGGGGTCTATTTCGAGCCAGGGAAGATCTATGACCGCCTGCACCGCGCCATAACCGCCGAATACTCCCGCCGGGGCGTCAGTTTCGACCTGCTGAGCGGGAAGACCAAAGATTACGCGGTAAACGACCCGGTAATGAGTTGTTTTGCCAAACCGGTTAACCTGGATATTTTGTATAATGGAAAAAAAGTACTTGGCGGAGCGCTCCGGAAGTTCGGAGACCATATGCTCTACCAGGCCTCCTTCCAGGCCGCGGATGCGCGCGCGAAAGCCGCCCCGCACAGGAACGCGGTGATAAAAGCCCTGGGCGGCGAATTCGGCCTGGAGTGGGAAGCGGTAGAAATGCCGGAAGAAGCGCGCGCGAAGACCGGGACCATAGCGGAAACCAAGTACCGCTCCCCGGAGTGGAACGAGCGGATATAAGGGAAGTGATAAGGATTAAGTTTTACTTACCACTTACCACTTAATCCTTACAACGTTAGCGCATACATTGCAGTTGTCTGGAGGAAACATGATAGCTTTCGTCCTTTGCAAACTGGTGGCCGGCCTCGAGCAGAAAGCCGTACAGCAGATAAAGAACATCCACGGCGTCAAAGACGTCTACATGACTTTCGGCGGCTGGGATGCCATCCTGGTGACGGAATCCGACACCATAGACAAGCTGAGCGGCCTCATAGTGCGCGAAGTGCGCGGCATCCACGGGGTGCAGACCACCGAAACGCTCGTCACCACCAATATTTAAGTTCCGCCGGGGGTTAAAGGGAAAGAAATGGAAAACACTTCCGTATTCGGCAAGCCCGCCGACAAAATGATACTGATAGTCGACGACGACGATGCGGTGCGGGAACTCATCGAGTTCATAGTCACGAAAGAGGGTTTCCGGGTGGAAAAAGCCGCGGACGGAGAAGAGGCGCTGAACAAAGCCCGCGCCACCAGCCCAGACCTGATCCTGCTGGACCTGATGCTGCCCAAGTTCGGCGGCTTCGAGATCCTGCGGGAACTGCAGAGCGACGAGACCGGGAGCATCCCGATCGTGATCATAACCGGCCGCTACACGGACCGCTCCACCTCCGACATGATAAAGCAGGAGCCCAATGTCCGGGATTTTATAGAGAAACCGGTAAAACCCCAGATACTTACCTCCCTGATACACAAACTCCTTAAAACCCAGCCTGTGCCGAAAGGCTGAAGGGCGGAATGGGTCTCAATGAAAACAGATTCCCGCAATTTCAGAGTCTGGGCCTGGATCGCGATAGCGGTCCCGGCTTTTTTTCTGCTTGCCGCGGGCGACCTCGCACTGCGTTCGCGCGGCGCGCTGCTCAGGGCCGAGCGGGAAGAAGCCTGGCGGGACAACCCTGCTGCGAAGGCGGCCTATTTCGAGGACCAGTACTCCCTGGATACGGCCCCGGACACGGGCGCGGCCGCCGGTCCGCCCTCCCCCGAAACCGCGGCGCGGGCGGCCAACCTACGGAAAGCCGGGAAGGAATTCCGCCTTTCCGAAAGCTCGGCTAAAATGGCCTATATCTGGTACAAGACCGCGGCCGGGGATTTTTATTTCCCTATGAACCCCTGGGCCGCCCGGGCCAGAGAGAGGCTGCCGGCGGCCCTGGCCGCCTGGCGCGCGGAGTTGGCGGCTAAAGGCGTTAAAGCGGAAGAGTGGATGGTAAAGTAGCGGTGCGCGTGCTGAAACCCATTATCGGCATAACCCTGGCACCTGCGGCGCTGGCCGCGGCCTGGGCCACGGGCGCGATGCTGGCCCCGGCGCTGGCTGAATTCAACGTCACCTTTCCCCTTCTGTGCGGCGGGCTGGCCTGCCTACTGCTCCACTGGGGAGGCCGCGGGAAGGGCCTGTATGTTACCGCCCACGAGCTGACCCACGCGCTGGCGGCGGTGTTCAGCGGAGTGCGGGTCAGGAAAATTTCCATAAGGAAACACAGCGGTTACGTGCTGCTGAATTCCACCAACACCTTCATCTCGCTGGCCCCCTACGTCATCCCCCTCTATACTCTCGCCGTCGCCGCCGCCTATTGGCTGGCCGGGCGCTTCTGGGACGCCGCCCCGCTCAGGCCCTGGTTCCTCGCCGCGGCCGGCTTCACGCTGGCCTTCCACCTGCTGCACACGGCGGACATCCTCGCCGGCCCGGTGCAGAGCGACCTGAGGAAAGCGGGCGGCCCGGTGTTTTCCATCCCGCTGCTGCTGCTGCTCAACTGCCTCGGCCTGGCCGCGGCGCTTAAAATGCTTTTTCCCGGGCTCCTGAACATGAGGGTTTATTCCGCGCGCGTTCTTGAAACGCAGGCGGAGGCTTACCGCGGTATCTGCGCCGCCGCCGCTTATGTCTTCAATACTGCTAAAATATACCTGAACTCATGAAGTTATTTAAGCAGATACTGGTCAGGATAATCTTCCTGCCGCTGATACTGGCGGCTGGCATAGCCGTCACGGCCCTGTTCACCCTCAAGGTGATGTTCAAACCGGCGGACCTGGGGTCGATAGTTACGAACCAGTTGCAGGAAACTCTGAAACGCCCCGTGCAGATAGAGTGGGCCAGGTTCTCGGCGACAGGCGAGATCAAGATAAAAGGCCTGCGGGTCACCGAACCGGGCCCGGAAGCCGTGGAGTTCCTGAGCGCGGAATATATCTACGCCACGTTCCGCCTGAAGCCGCTCCTGAACCGAAAAATAGAGATCGACAGCGTCGTGCTGATCTCGCCCAGGATAGAGCTTATCAAGCGCGCCGACGGAACCTGGAATATCGGGGACATCTTCGCCTCCTACCGCAAAAACCCCGGGAAGAACGTCCTGAACAAGATAGACAAGGCGGAGCTCAAGGACGGGGAAGTATCGGTGAGATTCATAAAATCCGGAGCGCGCCACTCCTTTGAAAAACTGGACTTAACGCTTAAGGATTTTAAGCCCGGCGCAGACACGCCTTTTTACGCCTCGGTATTCTTCAAGAGCAACGCTTCCAGGCGCCCGGTGCGCGGCAGGCTTTACACGGAAGGCACTGTGAATTTCGCCGGGTTCAAATGGGACGAGGCCGGCGTCAAGGACCTGCGGGCCGACCTGACCCTGCTGGATAAGACCGTCGGATTCACCGGCGGGATAAACAATTTCCGCAGCCCCACGATAGCGCTCAAGGCTGAAACGCCATCTTTCAAGAGCGAAAATTTGGCTTATCTCTTCAGTTCGCCCATAGCTTTCACCGCCCCGCGCTCTTCCTGGGAGATCGGCGCCGTTTTCACCGCCTCCAGGACGGTCGAGCTGAGCCTGCTGGCCAAGCCGCTGAACATAAAGGCCGAGGGCTCCTTCGACCTCTCCAAGTCCACCCTTTCCTACGCCTTCGCGGTTTCGGCCCCCCCGTTCAGCCTCGACCAGTTGAAGCAATACGCGCCTGGGCTGCCCCTGGAGAAACTGGCCGGCAAGACGCAGCTCCGCCTAAGGCTGGTTTCGAAGAACGGCAAACCAGTCCTGTCGCGGCTGTTCGCGAACACCTCGGGCGCCGGGTTTAAGTACCGCGGGCTGAACGCGTCCGGGCTGGACCTGTCGGCCCTGATGACCGAGAACTTTAAGAACACCAACATTGCCTCCTCCAGCGGAAAGCTGTCCCTGGGCGGAGGCACGTTGAGCGGGCTGAAACTCAAGACGGAAATTGCGAAAGACTGGCTGCTGTTCAGTTATTCCGGAAAATTCAACAGCGGCCCCGTAAAAGGCCGCACGGTGGTGCGGTACCCCCTCACCGCCAAAAGAACGGTGGACTTCACCGGCTATTCGGCGGACCTCCTGTTTTCCGAGGTGAAAAACCTGGTCCTGGACATAAAGAAGCTGCGCGGACCGCGAGTCGGCGTACCGGAGTCCGACTCCGGGCTGCTCTGGCTTAAGACGCTGAAGAATTCCATACCTATCGGCTACTCGGGCTTCAAGCTGCTTTACAAAGCCGATCATTTCAGGCACGAGTATATGGAGACCTCCGGCTTTTACGCGGCCGCCTCATTAAAAAACATAGCGGGCGATATCTCCGGGATAAAGGGAGATATCTCCATCAAATCCGGCAGCGGGACTTTCTATAATGTGCAGAAAACTTCCGAGCAGGACCGCATCTACTACATCTTCTCCATGCCGCTGCGGTTCATCTACCAGATGAACCGGAGAGGCGCGCTTAAGTTCGGGGCCAAAGTGGACGACGTCTCCTTCAAATCCATCGGCGGGGACTATACCCTGCACGAAGGCAAGGTGGAGATAAAGAACTTCTACATGGACGGGAAGGAGTTTTCCGCCTGCGCTTCAGGCCAGCTGGACTTTAGCAACGAAACCATGAAGGTAAAAATTTATACAATATCAGGTAAGTACGATTCCATGGGCAGCCTGCCGGAGGCCCTCACGGACGCGAGCGGCAAACCGGCGCTGGCTTTTATTATAGAAGGCAAGATGACTAAGCCCGAGTTTAAAATGATAAGCCCCAAGGAAAGCGGGAAGCTCATAAAAGAAGCGGCCAGGAAAGAAGCGGCCATAGATTTCGCCAGGATAAACAGTTTCTCAGGAGGAAAGCAATAATGTCCAAACTAGGAAAATTTGACGTGGTGGGACTGCTGCAGGAGCACGGGGCCATACTCAACGGCCATTTCCAGATCCCGTCGGGCTTCCATACCCAGACCTATATCCAGCCCTCGCTGGTGCTGCAGTACCCGCACCTGGCGCAGAAGGTGGCCAAAGAGATGGCAGCGAAGTTCCCGCAGGAGATCAACGTGGTGATCTCCCCCTCCGTCGGGTCCATGGCTATAGGCCAGGAAGTGGCGCGCGTCAAGAAGGCCCGCTCCATCTTCACGGAAAAGATCAACGGCGTGATGGTGCTCAAGCGCGATTTCAAGATCTCCGAAGGCGAGCGCGTGCTGGTGGTGGACGACGTCCTGAACACCGGCCGTCTCTGCAGCGAGGCCATCGCCCTGGCCCGCGGCTACGGCGCCAAGGTCATAGGGATAGCGGCGATAGTGGACCGCTCCACCGGGGACCTCACTCTCAACGTGCCCGTGCGCGGCCTGATCTCCTACCCGCTGCAGCTTTTCCCGCCGGACAACTGCCCGCTCTGCAGGCAGAAGCTCCCGCTGACCATCCCCGGCTCGACCGGCCGCCACCAGCATAATCAGGATTAGGGATTAAGCCTCTTCTACTTACTGCTTAATCCTTACCACTTAATCCTGATATTATGAAAACCAAGTGCATCGCCCTGCTTTCGGACTTCGGCACGCATGACCCCTTCGTGGCCATGATGAAGGGCATTCTGCTTTCCAAGGCGCCCGGCTTGTCTATTATAGACGTTACTCACCAGATACCCCCGCAGGATATAAAGACCGCGGCCCTCTACCCAATGGCGGCCCTCCCCTATATGCCGAAGCACACGCTCTTCATGGCCGTGGTGGACCCGACGGTGGGCACGGGGCGCGGGATAATCTGGGCCCGCACAGAGAACTACCAGTTCATCTCCCCGGATAACGGCCTGATAAGCTGGGTGGAGCAGAAGGAAAAAATAAAGGAGGCGCGGTTCATAAACAACTCCTCCCTTTTCCTGGACAGCATCAGCTCCACCTTCCACGGGCGGGACATAATGGCGCCGGTAGCCGCAGCCATCGCCAGGGGCCTGCCGGAAAAAAAGATCGGCCCCGTCTTCAGCGAATACCGCCGCCTTCCCTTTCCACTACCCGTGAAGGCGGGCAACAGGGTGACCGGCCAGGTCATAGCCGTAGATCATTTCGGCAACGCGATCACCAATATCAAGCGCGACTACCTGAGCGCCAGGACGGTCTTCAACATCGCCGACCGCATGCTGAAGGGACTCAAACTCACCTACGCCTCGGTCGCGGAAGGAGAGGCCATGGCCCTCATGGGATCTTTCGGCTTCCTTGAGTTCTCCGTGCGGAACGGCAGCTTCGCCCGCACTTTCGACGTTAAACCGGGCTCCCCGGTGGAAGCCATAGTCTCACTGGACGCGTAAAATAATTATGAAAACCTTAACACTCCGCGCCGGCGCAGTAAAGCGCCGGGCCCAGGGCCATCTCTGGGTTTTCTCGAACGAGCTTGAAGTGGTGGATAAAACCATCCCCCCCGGCGCCATCTGCGGCCTGGTCTACCCGACCGGCAAACCCGCCGGCGCAGGCTTCTTCAACCCTGGCAGCCTTATCGCCATGCGCCTGCTGGTCCGGAACACTCTGGACCTGCCGGAGGGCTTCGTGAAAAACCGCCTGGCCGCCGCGCTGGAATACCGCGAAAGCCTGGACATCTCCCGCGCCTGCAGGGTCTGCTTCGGCGAGTCGGACGGCCTGCCGGGCCTGGTGGTGGACCGCTACGGCGACGCCGTGGTGGTGGAGATACTTTCGGCCGGCATGGAACTGCTGAAGGACGAGATCACAGCCGCCCTTACGGACCTGCTGAGACCGCGTGGTATTTTTTACAAGAACACCCACCAGTTCCGGGAGCTGGAAGGGATCAAATCCTACGAAGAGACGGCTTTCGGCGTTATGCCAGAGAAAGCGAAGATAACGGAGAACGGTCTTGATTACTGGGTGCCGATGGCCGGCGGCCAGAAAACAGGCTGGTATTTCGACCAGCGCGAGAACCGCCAGGCCCTCATCCCCTTTTTCAAGGGGCGCAAGGTGATGGACCTCCACACCTACCTCGGGGCTTTCGCCATAACGGCCGCCAAGGCAGGCGCTGTGGCCGTCTGGGGCGTGGATTCGTCAGAGAAGGCCATAGAGCTGGCGGGTGAGAACGCCGCCCTCAACAAGCTGGACAAGAAGGTAATTTTCCGCAAGGAAAAAGCGGAGCGCATCCTGGAGGCCATGGAGGCCGGGCAGCTGCCGGAAACCCCGGATTTCATACTGCTGGACCCGCCCAATATAGTGCGCAACAAGAAGCATTTGCCGCAGGCGCTGAAGATGCTCGCGCGCATGGCCGGTGCCGCGATGAAGGCCCTGCCGAAAGGCGGCTACCTCGCGGTCTCCACCTGTTCGCACCACATCTCCAGGGGGATGTTCATGGAGACCCTCTCCGGCGCCGCCGCCAGGGTCGGAAAAAAAGCCGTGCTCGTAGAGATGCGCGGCCAGGCCAAGGACCATCCCATCCTGCTCTGTATGCCCGAGACCGAGTATCTGCACTTCGCGCTGCTGCGGGTAGTCTAGATTATGCTTTTAACCACCTTCAGTATTTCCGCCTTGCTTGAAGGCTTGGTTATATAGGTTTTAGCCCCGTAGCTTATGGCCTGCTGTATCTCGTTTATGCTGCCCTCCACGGTAAGCATGACAACAGGCACGATCCGCGTGACCTTGTCGGACTTAATCTCTTTACAGGCCTTCAGGCCGTCCATGACGGGCATGTGTATATCCAGCATCACCAGCGCCGGCAGTTCCTTGCGGGCCAGCTCCACGGCCTCCTGGCCGTTCTCGGCCTGCAGGACGGTATAGCCTTCGCTTTCAAGCATGGTGGCGAGCAGCATACGCATATCTGTGTCGTCGTCGGCGATAAGTATCTTGTTATGGAGGGGCATAGACCGGGCTCCTGAAAGGAAATTTGCCGCGGGTTGGGATCGAACCAACGACACCTGGTTTTTCAGACCAGTGCTCTACCACTGAGCTACCGCGGCAAAAGGTGGTAAACCGCATAGAGAGTTTATCATTTTTTGAAAATCCTGTTAAGGTTTTTTTCGCAGTGGCTACGGCAGGGAAAGAGCCCTTAGTTCGAGCACGTCATAGAGGCCTGGGCCGTAGGAAACAAGCTGCACACTGGGATAGGGATATACCGCGCAGACCTTCTCCAGCGTGGCCATGAATTTTTCAGCCTGGCCGGTGAAACTTTTTATTCCGCGGGAAACGTCCGCCCCCTCCAGGAGGTCTATGTGGGTTATGGCCAGACGCGTGGCCGAGTTGATGCTGACGGTCCGGCGGGCAACGCCCATATCGAAGCCGCCCACCCGGCGCAGGCGGCCGCTGACGCTACCTACCTCGCGGCCGGCGGTGTGGTACCTGGAAAGGACCTTTTTATCCTTTATCTCGTTGGCCACCATCCCCGGCCCAACGCGGGTGACATAGGGTTTGAATACCGCATATACTTCCCCGGCGTATTTAGGCCCCAGGCCGGCCTCTCCCAGGAAGGTGGAAGAGGTAGTGTCGCGCGAGGTGACGAAAGGGTATTCCCCGTGCAGGTTGGAAAGCTTCATCCCCTGCGTACCTTCCAGCAGCATGCGGGAGCCCTTCGCCAGCGCCTTGTTCAGCAGCTCCGGCACGTCCCTGATATATTTCTTCAGGCGCGGCTCGTCCTTGGCGAAGCGCAGGGGCTTGCGGTCGATGCGGTCGCGCACGGCGGCGCCCAGGCCGGTGCCCACGCTGCCGATCTTGCCCATCATGCGGGTGTCGGCGCGCTCGGAGGCGGTGTGGCGCGGCTCTATGATCACGGCGTGCGGGTCTATGAGCAGGCGGTGCCCCGCCCCGGTCAGCGCTATTTCCTTCTCCAGCCAGTCGGTAATTATATAAGTGCCGGCGCCCAGCACCAGCCTGGCCCGCTTGTTCACGAACCCGGCAGGCATGGTTTTCAGCGTGTAGATCTTGTCGTTGAAAAATATGGTATGGCCGGCATTGGGCCCGCCCACCCTGATGGAGTAGTCGTAGTCCCCTTTTATCGCCAGATACGCGCAGATCTTACCCTTACCCTCGTCACCGCCCTGGCCGCCGACAACGATATCAACAGGCATATCAGGCCTCCTTCGCAAGTTTTTCCGAAAGCCCCGTGTAATTAAGGGGCGTAAGACGCTTAAGTTCCGCCTTTATCTCCGGCTTCAGTTTAAGTCCGTCTATAAATTCCCGCAGCCCGGCGGCTGTAATGGTGCGGCCCCGGGTGAACTTGCTGAGCAGTTCGTAAGGCCCGGTTTCCCCCTCCCGCCTCAGGATGGTCTGTATGCCCTCGGCCAGGACCTCAGTGTGCAGCTCCAGCTCGGCGCGCGCGGCGGCTTCGTCCACGGCGGCGCGGGAGAGCCCGTCCAGCACCGATTTGTAAGCGGCCAGGCCGTGACCGAGCGCCACGCCGAAATTGCGCTCCACGGTGGAATCCGAGAGATCCCGCTGCAACCTGGAAACAGGCAGTTTGGCGGAGAAGAAACCCAGCAGCGCATTGGCCAGGCCGAGGTTCCCCTCCGCGTTCTCGAAGTGTATCGGGTTCACCTTCTGCGGCATGGTCGAGGAGCCGACTTCCCCGGCCACGGCCTTCTGCTTGACCAGCCCGGCGGAGATATAGCGCCACATGTCCTGGCAGAAAGCCAGGAGTATGGTGTTCGCGCGGCGCAGATTGTCGAAAAGCTCGGCGTAGCTGTCATGCGGCTCTATCTGGTTGGTGAAAGGGTTGCATTCCAGCGAAGGGCCGCCGGAAGAATTAAAACTTTCCACGAATTCCCTGGAAAACCTCTCCCAGTCGGCTCCCGGGAAAGCCGCCGTATGCGCGTTGTAATTTCCTGAGGCGCCGTTGAGCTTGGCGGCTATGCGGGAAGCCTTAAGCTGGGCGACCTGGCGGCGCAGTCGCGCGTGGAAGATCCTGAACTCCTTGCCGAAGGTGGTAGGGACGGCCGGCTGGCCGTGCGTGCGCGCCAGCAGCGGCGCGGCGGCGTGCTTCAGCGCCAGGGCGTCGAGCGCCGCCAGTAT
>CAMTWW010000242.1:0-5590 GCA_947085555.1 uncultured Elusimicrobia bacterium
GGGCGGAGCTTTCCCCGTCCAGTTTTTGTATCTGCTCCTTCAGGTCGCCTTCCTCTTCCCAGTAGGGCTCGTTAGAGACCACTTCGTCCACCCCGCCGGCAACCCAGAAGGAGCCGTACACGGACCCGCCGGAGGCGTAAACGCCGGAGAGCAGGCCGGTGACCAGGGGCAGGTACTGCGGCTCGGTTGAAATCTTTTCCAGCAGCCGCTGCGCGCCGGGAGCGGTCCAGCCTTCCTGCGCCGGCGCCGCCGGCGCGCGCTCCAGGATAAGGAAGCGGCAGCGGCCCTTGCCTATATGCTTGAGGTAGGCGATGGCTTCCTGCGCGGCAGCGGCGGTTTCGCAGACCACGGAATCCAGGAAGCGGCCGAGGGCGTCGTCCACGGCCACGCGGTCCTCTTTGCGGATAGAAAGTAGATGCCTCAGCGTGCCCTTAACACCGGCCGTTCCGGAGTTCAGGACGCCGTTTATGCCTACCCAGTAAGTGTCATGCTCGCCCTGGGACAGGATGGCCTCCAGGCGGGACTGGTTCCAGGCTTTTTTCTCGCGGAGCTCTGACTGGCGGACGTCTATCTCTCCCAGCCTGGCGGCCAGGGCCTTGGACTGCGTTTCGGCGGCGGCGGCCTTTTCGTTCTCGGCGGACAGCCCGGCGCCCAGCGCGCTTGAGCGGGCCTTCAGTCCGGCTATGCCGGCCTCTATGGCGGTCACGGCGGAATTTATATCGCTGATATCCTTCTCCAGGCCGGCCTTGGCGTCGTTGAAATGGCCGATATTGGAACCGGTGACGGCTATCTTGCTGGAGAGCTCCATCTCGCGCGCATAAGCCTCGTTCATCTCGCGGGCTATATTGTCGGCGGCTTCGTCGGCGGCGCGCATCTGCCCGGCCACCCCGGCGAGCGCGGCCGCGGCCTCTTCATATCCGGCCTGGAGCGCGGGCAGCCCGCCCTCGTCGGAGGACAGCCTGGCGCGCAGCTCCTCTATCCGGGGCCCGGTAACGGCCAGCTTCTCGGCATTGCGCCTCTCCGAGGCCGCCAGGCCCTCGCGCTGGCTGGCTATTTCGGTAAGCATATTGCCGCCGGCCACTATCCGGCCTTCGGCCTGCACTTTATCCGTCTTTACCGCGCTTACGGCTTCTTTCAGAACGCGCTGGTCTTCCGACTTCAGGACCAGGGTCAGATTAAGGGCGGCTATTTCGCCTTCCAGGCTGGTTATGGCCACGGCGGTTTCGGCCAGTTCTTTTTTTATGGGCTCAAGGCGGGCGGCGGCTTCGGCGCTGCGGGCGGCGAAGGCCTCGCCGTCCTTCAGCAGGAGCGCTATCTCGGCGCCGGTCAGTTCTTCCTTGTATTTCTGCTGGAGGCGGGCCCTGGCGGCTTCCTTGTCCAGCTTCTTTATCTGCTCGTCCAGCAGTATCATGGAATCGGCGAGGCGGTTCAGGTCTATCTCCACCTTCTCCAGCTTGCGGCCGGCTTCGTCGCGCTTGGCCTTGTACTTGGAGACGCCGGCGGCCTCCTCGAACAGCTCGCGGCGCTCCTCGGCAGTGGCGCTCAGCACATGCTCCACCTCGCCCTGGTCTATGATGGCGTAGCCTTCCGTGCCTATGCCGGTGTCCAGGAACATCTCGCGGATGTCCTTGAGGCGGCACTGCACTTTATTGATGAAATATTCCGACTCCTCGGAGCGGTAGATCTTGCGGGTGACGGTCACTTCGCTGAAATCCAGGGGGAGCTTGCGGCTCTCGTTATCAAAGGTCATGGCGACTTCGCCCATGTTCAGGGCCTGGCGCTTGGTGGTACCGGCGAAGATTACGTCCATCATCGTCGGCATGCGCAGCGACTTCCAGGACATTTCGCCTATGCACCACTTCAGGGAGTCCACCACGTTGGACTTGCCGCAGCCGTTGGGGCCGACTATGCAGGTGATGCCGGGTTTGAGCGGCAGCTTGACCTTGTTGGCGAAGGACTTAAAACCGTAGATCTCTAGCTCTTTGAGGTACATTATGATCCCCTTAAGGGTAATAGATGAAAATCGAAAGCCCCTGCGGCGCGGGCAGCCGTATATAATTGTATAAATAAACAGGGCAGGGTGTCGCAGAATAGAATTATCTAACGCAACATGAGCATGAAAAAACGCCTGTTTCTAACGCAAAATGAGCACAAAACCGGCTCTTACTTGCAAAAGGCGCGCCCGCGTTCAGCCCCGGCAGGACCGCCAGCAATATCCGCGGCACAATGGTCATAACGCGCCCTCTTCAGCCGCCCCCGCCTCCTCCCCCTTCGAAGGGGGAGGGGACGGCCGGCTCTACTTCATCAGCTTGCGCAGACTCACTATCTCCATCGGGCGCATTTCGAAATCGCCCGGCGCGCGGCGGACGAGATTTATGGTCTTGCCCTGGGCCAGGCTGAGCGCGGCGTACTGGGCTTCATTGGGGTTGCACAATAACTGCACAATCCCGCCGCCGCCCGCGGTATCCGGCCTCGTCACCCTGAGGACGATGACGTTCTGCAGCATGGTGGCCGTGACCGTCTCTTTTGAACCGGAGCCGAGAAGCGCCTCAAAGGTCACCAGCATGTCTATCCGGTCCCCGCTTTGCAGGAACAGGGTCTGGTGGCCGGACACCGGCAGACTTACGCCCCTGTAGCCGGGCACTATGAACGCGAACGCCTTGGGCAGTTATTCAGGCGCGGAGTTGTAGCCGTCCCCGCGGCGCGGCGCCTCGAACAACTGCGCGAACAGCCCGCGGCCGAGTTTCAGCGCTTCGCCGGCTTTTTTATTGAAGGCGGCGTTATCGCGCGCCGCCATCGCGTCCATCATTCCGTCCAGCCGCTCCATGACCAGATTCATGGTCGCGAGCATGGCTCCTCCCCTCCCTTCGAAGGAGTCTTCGAGCTTGGCCCTCGTCAGGCGGTCGACGCTCATCACGAAACGCAGCCGTATGCCGCCATAGTCCGCCTCAAGGTCGAACGGCGACACCGCCGTCCGGCCGGCCGCCGGCAGCGTTTTTTTCATCTCGGAGGCCAGCTCGTACAGTATCGAGACCGTCGCCTGCCAGACCGCGGCTTCGCTCAATTCGCCCTCTTCCGGGTCCTTCCAGACCTTTCGTTCGAGCATGGCGGGCTTCGCCTTCTGAAGCCAGTCGGGCATTTTAATTATCGCCGGCGAACCGGCGCATTGGGACTTGAACTCCTTCAGGGAGTCGTCCGCGACCGCATTGAGGTAATAATAGAAGAGCTGCATCTCTTCGGCGGCGCAGTTAACTTCCGTCACGGTCAGCGCCGGGGCGGCGTAGGCCCGCGCTGCGAACAGTGAGACCAGCGTCAACGTGCGTATTATAATCTTCATAATTTCCTCCGTTTTCACCGGCGCTTAGTTTATCAGCTTGCGGAAGCTGGCTATCTCCATCGGGTGCAGCTCCGTGTCGCCGGGCGCGCGGACCACGATGTTTATCTTATTGGCCTGGGCCACGCTTAACGCCACATATTGCGCTTCCACGGGATTGCACATCAGCTCGATGGCCCCCGGCACTTCCTTGTTCTCCGGCCTGTGCACGTTCAGGACCATGATGTTCTGGAGGATGGTGGCCGTGACTTTTTCCTTCGTCGTTCCGCCTTTCTTGCCCATAACAGCGTCGAAGGTCACGAGCACGTCCACGCGGTCGCCCTTTTTCACGTACAGCAGCTGGTCTACAGGCAGCGGGATGACCGCGCCGCGGTAGCCCGCGACGAGCTTCGAAGCCGGCGCGGCGGCCGATGTTCCCGCTGGCGCTTTATCGGACGGCGCGTCTCCCGGGAAGGCCGGCCCGGCCGCCGCCAGGAATACCGCGGATATTATCCACACTTTTATCGTTTTCATACGAACCTCCGTTTAACGTTCACCCATCCAGTCCTACGCCTTTAAATCCGCCCGGGCCCCTACAGCGCCGTGCGCTGGAAAAGGTCCCCGGGCGAAATCTCGCGGCTTTCAAGCGTGAAAACCGCGTCTTCGGTCTCCCACACCACGCCGGTCCCGTTCGCAAACGCGACCTTACGCCCCTGCACCACTACGATCGGGGAGCCCTCCGCCTTTGTCTCTATGGGATAGTTCTCAAGCCGTTCCCCGGCGAGACGGGCCATGGGGATGGAATCAAAAAGTTCGGGAGCCGGCCGTACCGCATTTATCGGCTCGCCGGCCGCTCTCACGGCCCCGGACCGCGCGTCGGCGGTCCGGACCCCGCGCGCGGGACCGCCGGGAACAACGGCTTCGATCGCCGGCCGTGCGGTATCCGGCGCCGCAACGCGGCGCCGGTCCGGACGGATCAAGACGGCGACCAGCAGCACAAGGCAGGCCAGCGCCAGCGAGGCATGCGTGTAAGACTTGAGCCGCAGCAGCTTAGGCATGTCCGGGGAAGCCGCTAAAACGCGCGGGTCCGCCGCCAGCCGCGCTCTTAGCGCGTCCTTTATAGCGGATTCCCCGCTGAAATCCGCGCGGATGAACCCGGCCGCGGTTTCCATGGCCTCCGGGTCGGCGCCGAAAGCGGCCCGCCGCTCGCCTGAAAGAGCGGCGTCCAGGTTCCGGTTGAATTGTTCGGCCGCCTCGTTCTCGTTCATATTTTTTCGCCGCCCCCCAGCAGAGCCTGCAGTTTTTTAACGGCGCGGTAAATTATAAGCCCCACATTGCTTTCGCCCAGGCCCGTCAGCCGCGCTATCTCCCGGTTGGTCATGCCCGAACTGAATTTCAGCGCTATTATATCCCGGGAGCGGTCGTCCAGCGCCTCCATGGCTTCGAGCAGTCGGCCGCTTTCCTCTTTTTTCTCCAGCGCGGCCTCTATGCGGGATTCCGCTCCGGCCCGCTCCGGGATATCGTCCAAAAAGACCTCGCCCCTGCGTTTGCGCGTCCTGAACCAGTCCAGCACCGCGTTGCGCGCTATCCCGAACAGCCACCCCTGCACCGGTCCCCGCGCCGCGTCATAGGTCCCCAGTTTCTCCAGCGCGGCCTCGAATACTTTGCCCGTCACGTCGTCCGCGTCCGCCGGGAATTTAACGCAATAGCGGATGTAGTTGTACACTTTGGCGAAATGGCGGTCATAGATATTCAAGAAATCCATAGTGCATTCAACTTCCCCTCTATACTAATAAATACGCGGCTGCGGGAAAAGTATTACATGACCGGGACGCTTTTTCAGGGCCGCGGATAACATATAATAAATATGACTTTTGGTGACAAAGTATGACGGCTGGGATAGGGACCCGCAACTATGAATCATAAACCCAAAATACTGATCGTGGACGATGAGATAGCGGTAGCTACCATGATCCCGACGGCGCTGTCGGATGAAGGGTACGAGGTTTCAGTGGTGTACGACGGGGCTCAGGCGGTCCGGAAAGCGGGCGCGGAAAACAGGGACAGCGACCATTTATTTTAAAATAAATGGTCGCTGTCCCTATTTTATTTTTTCTATAACTTTCATATTTAGCGCGGGAAGCCCATCCTTGAGGGCGGCCAGTAAGTGAACCAGGCCTTGCCCTTTATCAGGTCTTCCGGCACGGCGCCCCAGTAGCGGGAATCGCAGGATTTATCGCGGTTGTCGCCCATGACCATGTACTGCCCGCCCGGCAC
>CAMTWW010000243.1:0-5713 GCA_947085555.1 uncultured Elusimicrobia bacterium
ATCCGGGAAGATGGCGCCGAAGCCGATGCCCATCACCGCGATCGCCACCGCGGCCACCCCGATAGTGAAGGTGGACAGCGCCGAGATGAACAGGTCGGCGCGGAGCAGGTGGTTGGAGACGGTGATCAGGATCAGGCCTATGAGCACAGAGGGAACGAGGGAGACCGTAAGCTTTTCCCGCATGATCGAGGCCGTGGTCACCGGCGCCGACTTGAGCAACCAGAAGCTGTTCCCCTCCAGGCTGATAGCCGGGAAGGTGAAGCGCAGGCCGATGGCGGCCATCACGAAGCCGGCCACCCCGACGTTAAGGAAGGAGACCATGCTCTTGAGGTCCGGCGTATCCAGCGGGAGCTGGCGTATGCTGAAGAGATAGACGGCTATCAGGGCGGCGATAAGGATGAGTTGCGACCAGTAACGGGCGTCGCGCGAGAGCATAAGGCGGTCTTTCCAGTAAAGCGTAAGAAATGAACGCAGTGCCGGCAGCCTTGCTGCCAGCCGCTGCTCCGGCTGTGGGTTCCTGTGCCCCTTGAACCGGGGCGAGCTCTGGGCGCCGCTGAAACCGCGCATATAGACGCGGCCCGAGACGAAATAGATAAGGGTATAAAGCGCGGCCGCGGCCGCCAGAAGCACACCGGCGTTTAAGGCGAAAGCGCCCCAGTGCCCGGCGGAGTAGGCCACCATAGCCTTGGTCACCCACCAGGAGGGCATATAGGGGGCCGTGGGCGACTGCAGGTACTGTATGTACTGCGCCACCACCTCCAGCGAATCCGGGCGCAGGAGCTGTTCCGGCTTGGAAAAGCGGAAGATGACATAGACGAAAGCGACCGACACGCTGCCCAGCAGCCAGATGATGTCCCGGGTTTTTGACGACGGGAAAGCGTACATGACCAGCATGCTGAAGAAGATGCCTGCCGCGCCGGCCAGCATGACAAAAGGGACCATGAGGAAGAGATAGGTCAGGTAGAAGCCGGCGTCCAGCGCCTTGACCCGGCCCAGGGCCGCGATATAAGGCAGGATGGCCAGCACCAGCGTCCACGACGAGTAGAACACCGTCTCCAGCGCCTTGTCCATGAAGATGGAGCGCAGGTCCAGCGGGGTAGAGAACAGGAACTTCAGGTCGAAGGAGTAATAAAGCGTGCTCATCGAGATGATGAGGGAGGACACGATGACCATGGAGAAAGTCATCAGGAGCACCATGGAGGTGAGCTTCCAGGAAAGCATGGGCCCGATGAGCTGCACGCCTTCCAGGTAGGTCAGCAGGCGCCAGAACCCGGCGTAAAGCGCGGCCAGCATCAGGAAGCCGACTGCGGCGAACATCAGGTTCTTCGCCAGGCGCCAGCCCCGCAGACCCCGCAGGGTATTGCGGAAGGAGTCGGCTTTGCGCAGCAGCAGGATGGGGAGCATGGGAGCGCTGTGCTACTCGGTCAGTTCCAGAAAAACATCTTCGAGCGAACGGGGCCCGGCCGCGCCGGCGGTCATTTTCTTGACCTCGTCCACGGTGCCTTTAGCTATCAGGCGGCCGCGGTAGATTATGCCCACCGTGTGACAGAGCTTCTCGGCCATGTCCAGGATATGGGTGCACATGAAGACGGCGGCCCCCTCGCGGGCTATGTCGGTCAGGAGGCCCTTGAAGCGGCGTATGCTCTTGGGGTCCAGGCCCACGGTGGGCTCGTCTAAAAGCACGGCCCTGGGCCGGCGCAGGAGCACGCTGGCTATAAGGAGTTTCTGCTTCATCCCGTGGGAATAGCTTTCAAGCAGCTCTCCTGAATGGGCGGCCAGCTCGAACATCTCCAGCAGTTCCGGGATCCGTTTTTTCTGGTCGGGGACGGGCAGGGAATAGAGGTCGCCGATAAAGCGCAGGAACTCCCAGCCGGTCAGCTTGGGGTAGACGAAAGGCTCGTCGGGGATATAGGCCATGGCGCGCTTGGCCGCCAGCGGGTCAGTCGCCAGGTCGAAACCGGCCACGCTCACGCTGCCGGAAGTGGGCCGCATGATGCCGGAAAGGATCTTCACGGTAGTGGTCTTGCCGGCGCCGTTGGGTCCGAGGAACCCGAAGATTTCCCCAGGCTCTACGCGCAGACTGAGCCCGTCCACGGCCTTGAACGCCCCGAAAGTCTTGGTAAGGTTGTTGATCTCTATCATGTGTAAATTTAAAATCCCCTGGTCGGGGATTATAAGAAGGCTAAAGGCTGAAGGATAAAGGCTTAAGGGCAGAGCTGGAGTTCCTTAAATTTCATCCTTCAGCCTTCAGCCTTTAGCCTTCAGCCTTCAGCCTTTAGCCTTTAGCCTTTAGCCTTTAGCCTTTAGCCTTTCCCCTACCGCCCCTGTTCGCGCAGTTCCAGGTAGTTCTTCACTTCCTGCTGGCTGGTGAGCTGGCGGAGCAGGTAGTTCGCTATATTGCCGAATTTTTCCTGGGCGAGGTCGGAGGCGTACTTGGCGCGCTCTTTCTCGAAATTCTTCAGGTCCTTGTTCCTGGCCAGGTAATAGGCCTTCGCTTCGTCGGGGGTGACCTTCACGCTGGTATAGATGAACTGCTTGAACTTGGCGGCCAGGCGGGCCTTCTTGCGCCAGGCCTCGTATTCGGAGGGGGACATCTGGAACTCGTTGTAGATGGTCTGGTAATAAGCGCGCGGGCTGAAGGCGCCGTTCTCTTTGAACTGCGGGGTGTTCTGCACTTCCACCGCCACTTCGAAGTCGGGCACCCTCATGCCCAGTTTCGTGCCCTGCTGGCTCATCAGTTCCTCTATGACCATCTCGCGGAACACTTCCTGCTTGACGCTCTTGGAAAGCGCGTCGTTGACCTCTGCGCCGGAGTCCTTGATGCCGGCCAGCGCCCGGTTGACCTGTGTGAGGAAGCGCTGGTAGGGGATCTTGGAGCTGCCGACCTCGGCCACCGCGTCCATGGAAGAGTCAGTGAAGACCTGGCCGCTGACGAAGAAGATGGAGCCGACAAAGATGACCACTACTACGGTGAAGATGAAGCGCTTATACCTGGAGAAAAAAGAGATCATTACTGTTTAGCCTCTGACTTGGAATTTTTAACCTGCGGCTGCTGAGCCTGCCGCTCCGCGCTTTTAAGCACATTGCTGTCCATCGAGCAGTTGCCGTTGAACAGGGCGCCTTCCTCCAGCATGATGCGCGAGGAGCGGATGTCGCCGTCCACGCGGGAGCCGGCGTGCGCCTCTATATGGTCAAGCGCGGTGATATTGCCCTTCACCTCTCCGCAGACATAGCAGATCTCGCAGGAAATATCGCCCTTCACCTTGCCGGACTTGCCCACCGTGACGATCTTGGCGTCCACAATGGAGCCGTCCACGCGCCCGTCGATGCGCAGGGAGCCCTTGGCCGTCAGCGTGCCCTGGAAATAAGCCTCGTTGCCGATTACGGTATCCCCGTTCTTGGTCTCGAAACTTATATTGGTGTTCTTGAAAAGCGCCATGGTTTTCTCCCTCTTACAGCCCCCCGAACATACCGTCGAAAAGCCCGGCGAAATTACCGGCGCGCTTGCCCCCCACCTGCAGGTACTTCATCGGGTTGCGCGGCAGGCCGCCGGTCCAGACCTCGTAATGCAGGTGGTTGCCTGTAGAAGTGCCGGTGGAGCCCATGCGCCCTATCACCTGGCCGCGCTTCACCGAGGCGCCTTCTTTGGCGATTATCTCGCTCATATGTCCGTAAAGGGTTGAATAGCCAAAGCCGTGGTCTACCACGACGCACATGCCGTAGCCCTGTGCCCAGCCCTGGTGGCGTATCACGCCGTCGGCCGCGGCGTAGATGGGAGTGCCGGCCTCGTTGGCGATGTCTATGCCGCTGTGGTATTCGCTGGCCAGGCGCAGCGGGTGGATGCGGTAGCCGAAATTGGAGGTGACGCGGCCCTCGGCCGGCCAGATGGACGGCGTGGCGCGCGCGCCGTTATGGCGGTCGGTGAGGTAAAGGGTGATCTCGGTATAGCTGGAGAGGCGCTTGCGTGATTCTTCCTGCATTTTCTGGATGGAATTGTTGAGCGTGGTCTCCTTGATCTCGGAGGCCCTGGCGCTGAGCAGCTTGCGGAAATCTTTCAGGTCCGAATCCTGCGGCCCGCCCAGCCCCTGCTCCCGCTCCAGGAAACCCGGTTCCATGCCCAGCACTTTGCGCAGTTGGTTGTCTGTGCGCTTGGTCATTTCCAGGTAGGCCATGCCCTTCTCGACCTGGTCCGAGACATAGGCCATCTTGGTGCGCAGGATCTTATTGTCCGCCTTGGTGACGTAATAATCGAAATGCCGGCCCGCTATATAGCCGGCCCAGATGGTCATGCTGGTCCAGGCCAGGCCGAAAACGAGCAGCAGCGAGACCGGCAGGTTGAACCTGAGCGACGGCATGCCGTTATGGGGAATAATAAATACGCTTACCGGCTTGGCGACGTTCTTAATAAAGCGCAGGAGGGCTTTTAACCACATAGTCATATGATAACTATATTACCGGTCATTGTCAACAGGGACCGGCACTTTTTTGGAGGGGGCCGGCGCTTTTTTGGCCGGGCCGCTTATCACGGCAGGATCGAAGGTCATTTCGCCGTCCCCGTCCTCGTCCGAAGGCCGGGAATCGGCGGGCTGCGGGCCGGAGGGAACAGAGAGGGCCGCGCCCTGCGGCATCCCGGGTATGCCCGCTCCGGAGGGCATGTTCCTGAGCAGCGGCTTCAGCTCGGGATCGTTCATAAACTCCATCATAAGCTTCAGGAATTCCGGGCGGGCGGCGTATTTCATCATCAGTTTTTCCATGCCCTTGCCTCTGACGTTCTGCATCGCGGCCATGAACGCGGCCGGGTTGACGCCTTTGGGGGAAGAGAAGGCCGCGGTTATCTCCGGGTTTTTTTTAAGGTCGGCGAGGAACTCCTTCACTATCGGCCTGTCCGCGTACTTGTTCATGGCTTTAAGAAGCCGCTCTCCCTGCTCGGGATCGAAGGCCTGCTCCTCGTGGCCGGACGGCAACCCGCCCGAGAAAAGACCCAGCGAGGAAGGCGGCATAGAGGTGGAGCTGTAAACGCCCTGCCCCATGGGCAGGGTCCTGTTCTCCGGCTGGTAGCCGGCCGTTACCGGGGCGAAGCCCTGGAAGGCGTCCTGGAAAGGCGCTATCACGGTAGAGACCTTGCGGTAGATATAATAGCCGCCCGCCGCGATGACGAGGAACATTGAAAAAAAGAGCGCGGCCACTATCTTGAGCGTTTTGTTCTTATTGCGGACGCGCGCGAGCTCGGCGCGGAGGTCGCCATCCGCCTGCGCGGGGGCCGCTTTGTTTTCCCCGGATACCGGAGCGTTGTTCGTGTCGGTCATAATCCCCCGCCGGCAAATTTATCTTTACATCCGACGACCGCAATTGCTAAACTGTAATTCTACAAAATAGAAGCCGTGATGGAAACCGGTTTTTTACGAAGTTGTACGAGCGCCGCGCATTGAGCTATACGAATCAAGCGGCCAGGTAATTCGGTCCATGCGCCCCCTTCGTCTAGCGGTTAGGACGCTGCCCTTTCAAGGCAGAGATCAGGGGTTCGAATCCCCTAGGGGGCGCCAATTTTCTGAAGTGTTAAAATCCGGCCTAAAAAAATCCGGCCGAGCCCGCAGTTGCCGCAATTCTTCCGACGGGGGGGGATAGGGGACGTTTCTTACTTTCTGATTCCGCTGAAAAACCCCCTCTGACCAAAAACGAGCTTCAAAAAAGATCATCAAACACCTTGCCCGAC
>CAMTWW010000244.1:0-7959 GCA_947085555.1 uncultured Elusimicrobia bacterium
AAGGACTATATCGGGCTGGAGGAGCAGAAGGACCCCTTCATAGCCATACCGCTGAAGCTCAAGGAAAAGCCCTTCGGCGTGCTTAACCTGCACCTCTCGCGCGAAAAAGAATCCTTCACAGATTATGACCTGAAGTTCCTGACCCTGCTGGCCGGCGAGACGGCCATCACCCTCGAGAATATAAAACTTTACGAAAGCCTCGAGAATTTCTACCTGGAGATGGTCCAGACCCTGGCCCGCGTGATAGACGCGAAAGACTCCTACACCGGCGACCATGCCGGCCGCGCCCGCATGAAGGCCCGCCGCCTCGCCGAAGAGCTGCATATGCCGGCCCAGATGCTGCGCTACGTGGAGTACGCCGCGCTGCTGCACGATATCGGCAAGATCGGCATAGACGGCGGCATCCTTTCCAAGCCCGGCAAGCTGACCGCCGAGGAATACGACGAAATAAAAAAGCACCCCTCCATCGGCTACCAGATCCTCGCCCCGATACACTTCCTCGGCCCGGTGCCCCAGATGGTGCTTTACCACCAGGAATGGTACAACGGCATGGGCTACCCCGAAGGCCTCAAGGGCGAAGAGATACCCCTCGGGGCGCGCATAGTGGCCACGATAGACGCCTGGGACGCGATGCGCAGCGACCGGCCCTACCGCAAAGCCCTCAGCCGCGAGACAGCCGAGAGCGAGCTCACCAAGGGCTCGGCGCGGCAGTTCGACCCCGACGTGGTGAAAGCCTTTCTGAAGCTGGAAAATACGGACTGGCCGCCTTTTAAATAAAAGCCCGAATGCTTTTTATCGTCCCCACCCCCATCGGGAACCTCAAAGACATAACCCTGAGGGCGCTCGAAGCGCTTAAGGAAGCGGACGCCGTTTTCTGCGAGGACACCCGCCGCACCTCGCAGCTGCTCAACCATTTCGGCATCCGGAAAAAACTTTTCCGCTATAACGAGCACAACGAGCGCTCCGTGGCCGCCGCCATGGCCTGGCTGAGGGGCGGCAAAAGCGCCGCGCTGGTCACCGACGGCGGCTCCCCCTGCATCTCCGACCCCGGCAGGAAGCTGGTGGCCCTCGCCCGGCTGACCGGGATGAAAGTGACCGCCCTCCCCGGCCCCTCCGCCGTAATAACGGCGGCCGCCGGCTCCGGGCTGCCGGCCGATTCTTTCATCTTCCTCGGTTTCCTCCCGCGCTCCCGCGGCAAAATAGTAAAAGCCCTGCGCGCGGCCTTTTCCCTGAACAAAACGGTGATCCTGTTCGAATCCCCCCACCGCCTGAAGAAATTCCTCGCCCTGGCCAGGGAAGAATTCGGCCCCGGCCTCACCGCCATAGTGGCGCGGGAAATAAGCAAGCTCTACGAAGAATGGACCGGCGGGGCCATAGACGAGACCATAGCCAAAATAGAAGCCGCCGGCGACGTGAAAGGCGAAGTGGTGGTCCTCCTGCGCCCGCCGGAAAAAGCCGGGGCCGGCGAGGAAGAAGACGAAGAGCCGGGCGACCCCGACCAGACTGAGGGCCTGGCGTGAAAAAAGTCCTTTTTCTCTGCACCGGCAATACCTGCCGCAGCGTCCTCGCCCACTACTACGCCGCGAAAATAGCCGCCGACAAAAAACTTAAGCTGAAGTTCGCCTCCGCCGGCCTGGAAGCCCATAAAGATATCCCCCAGCCTAAAATAGTTGCCGACCTCCTCGCTAAAGAAGGCGTAGAGAATTTCAACCATGTCCCCGTCCCCATGACAGGCAAGCTGGTCAAAAGCTCGGATCTCATCCTGGCCATGACGGCCGCCCACAAAACCGGGCTCATAGCCCGCTACCCACGCGCCGCCAAGAAAACCCATACCCTCATAGAATACGCCGGCTTCGGCAAAGACGATATAGCCGACCCCTACCGCCGCGACGACCTCTTTTACTACGAAGTCTTCAAGCTCATCAAATCAGCCGTAAAAGCCGCCCTAGAAAACCTGAAAAAGAAGTAGAATAAAGGAGAACACCATGTACGACGAAATACACAAATTCGACCCCCAGCTCTACAAGGCCATACAAGGCGAAGTCCTGCGCCAGCAGAATAACCTGGAACTTATCGCCTCTGAAAATTACACCTCCAAAGCCGTGCTCGAAGCCCTCGGCTCCGTCCTCACCAATAAATACGCCGAAGGCTACCCCGGCAAGCGCTACTACGGCGGCTGCGAGCACGTAGACATCGCCGAACAGCTCGCCATCGCCCGCGCCAAAAAGCTCTTCGGCGCCGACCACGCCAATGTCCAGCCACATTCAGGGACCCAGGCCAATATCGCCGCCTACCTCTCCCTTATCAACCCCGGCGACACCATCATGGGCCTCAACCTCAGCCACGGCGGCCACCTCAGCCACGGCCACCCCCTCAACTTCTCCGGCCGCTATTTCAAGATAGTCACAATAGACGTCAGCCAGGAGACCGAGCTTATCGACTACGAGAAGATGGAAAAAGACATAGAGAAGTTCCGCCCCAAGCTCATCATGGCCGGCGCTTCCAACTATTCACGCAAATGGGACTGGGCCCGGATCAAGCGCGCCGCCGACGCCTGGAAATGCTTCCTGGTCACCGACATCGCCCATTACGCCGGCCTCATAGCCGCCGGGGTTTATCCCTCCCCGGTAGAATACGCCGACATCATGACCACCACCACCCACAAAACCCTCCGCGGGCCGCGTGGCGGCCTGATCCTCTCTAAAACTCCTTATGCCAAAGCCATAGACCGCACCAACTTCCCCGGCAACCAGGGCGGGCCCCTCATGCACGCCATCGCGGCCAAGGCCGTCTGCTTCAAAGAAGCACTGTCCCCCTCCTTCAAAGAATACCAGGGCCAGGTGCTCAAGAACGCCCGCAAGCTGGCCCGCGAACTCCAAGGCCGCGGCTACCGCATAGTCTCGGGCGGCACCGACTGCCACCTGCTGAGCGTGGACCTGCGCGCCAAGAACATCACCGGCCTCGACGCCGAAAAAGCGCTGGATAAAGCCGGGGTAACGGTGAACAAGAACACCATCCCCTACGACCCCCAGAAACCGATGATCACCAGCGGTGTGCGCCTGGGCACCCCCGCCATCACCACCCGCGGCATGAAAGAAAAACAGATGGTCCTGGTGGCCGGGCTGATAGACGAAGCTATAAAGCACAGCGCCGACGACAAAGCCCTGAAGGGCATAAAGGAGCAGGTGAAGCAGCTCTGCGCCGGCTTCCCCATGTACCCCGGCTTCGAAAACTGACCCCGAAACCCCCGATAGAAAGAGCCATCCTAGGCGTGCAGTTCCCCGCTTTGTGAACGGATTCAGATGAATGGAATACTCCTCCCAGCGGGCTTATTCCGGAAAAAGATATAACACGATACGCCAACTATTTCAAAAGCTATACCGAACTATTAGATGCTTTTTGCTTAAAAAATCATGTGTCTTTACGGAGGAACGATATGGCGGATACATCAGATGAACCTCTAGTGATGCCGAAGCCGCTGGAGGGCGGACTAATAAACACACTTAACAGCATGGGGACTATGACTCCATCTCTGGACATCTTTTCCCGCAACTTTATCGAATTCGCCCCGAAGGCACCAGGGCGTAGCCTTGATATAGGCGCAGCTTACGGCGTGGCTACCCTACCTGCGCTGCGCAATGGTGCATCTGTCATCGCCAACGATATAGATGAAAGGCATCTTAAAATACTTCTTAGCCGCGTGCCACAGGAGCACCGGGGCCGCTTGGAGTTGGTCGCGGGTGAGTTTCCAGAGAAACTCGATTTCCCGGACGGCAGCCTAGGCGCGGTGCTCATCTGCCGAGTCATGCATTTCTTCGACGGCCCGCGCATAGAGCGCGCGGCCGCGAAAATGATGCGCTGGCTGGCTCCACAGGGGAAAGTTTTTGTGGTGGGAGAAACACCATATATCGGCACCGCCCGGGCTTTCTTCCCGACCTATGAGGCCAGATTGAAAGCCGGGGACCCATGGCCGGGAGTGGTGGAAAATGCGGCCTCCCATGATCCTAAAAGGGCCGCCCTGCTGCCAAAACTATTCCACTTGTTAGATGAACACACACTACGGCGCGTTTTTACCACCGCCGGCTTCGAAATAGAGCGGCTAGAGATGTTCGCCCGTCCTGATTATCCCGCCGATATACAGTTGGACGGTAGGGAAAGCGTGGGACTGATAGCCGTAAAAAGATGAAACGTTTCTGTTTGCTTCCGGTGCTTGCCTCTAGCCTGCTTTTCTATCTGGCGGCTCCAGGTGCGCTTTATGCCGTCGCGCCCGCAGCCGGGCTCGCGCTTGAAAGCGGGAGTTCAGTTTACCCTGTCCGGAATGTGCAGGTGATAGTAGACCCCCAAAAGACCCTCTCGATAGATAAATTAGGCCCCCTTCGGGGGCAACTTTCCAGGTTTATTTTTTATCCACAGATTACGCAGATTTCCACAGATTAACCGACCCTAATTTGCCGCTTCTGAAATCTGCGTTAATCTGCGTTAATCTGCGGATTCATAAACTTTGAAATTCCTGAGCATTAAATTAAAAGGAACTCTCCCATAAAGAGCCCCTTTTTAACCGCAGCAGGTCTTTAGCCTGAAGCGTAAAAAGCCGGATAGTGAGTCTGCACGCGCTGCATCTCCGGAATGAGGGCCCAAAACCATATAGGCCCAAAACCCCTTCCGCACACAACAATCATCAGCTTAACTCTATTTGTAGTTTCCTTGTAATCGGGGGAATCGGCCCCCGGGCATCCACGACCGGACCTTAATCCGGTGTATCCAGGGAGAGCAAAATAAAAACTGCTTTCCTGCTTTCCCTTTTTGTTTATAAGGTAGCCGGGAAAATGGCACAATATAAAGGTTAAGGGGAGGCAATAATGAAAATTAAAAATGAATCATCCGCAATAGTTTCCGGCTTAGTAGTTTTTATCGCCGCAACCGCCGTCCAGGCATCTGCGCAGGATGCAGTGCTGAAGGCAATCGCTGATCCCGAAAATACCAATCAGGAAGCGCGAAACCGGGTTCACGGCGGAAGAACAGGAAGCGCTTAAATGCGGCCAGTCCCCGACGCGTTGCGGAATGGCCGCCGGGTTCGAACGTAAACCGACGCTTATGCGGGCACATGCGGAGGCTGTAGAACGCTGGCGCAGCAAATAAAGGACACGCTTAACATATGCAGAAAGATAATTATATCCGCGCCGCGTCTCCGGCAGAAATACAAAGACAGGTTAAGACCTTCAACAGGCTGAAGCATTCCCATGCGCAGTTTTTCGACTTTTTGCGGCGTGTTATCCGGCCCTCAAAAAAAATCCGTGTCCTGGAGATGGGCTGCGGCTGCGGGATGCTGGCGGATATGGCGCGGACGGAACTTTCGGCAAAGGCAGCGGGGTGGGACAGTAATCCTGAATATATACGGTTCGCTTCCTCCGCTTTCCGGCAAACTTCCTTCGATGCGCGGAGTTTCATGTGCCCTCCATGCACGGGTGACAAGTTCGACATTGTACTGTTCAGGGAAGCCATCATGGAATGCCGCGAACCAGCGGCGATACTGAAATGGAGTAAAAAATTCATTAAGCCCGGTGGCTGGGCCGCCGCCCTGGAGCCGGATTACGGCGCCACAATCATTTATCCGGAAGTACCAGGCTGGTGTGAATTTTTATACAGGTACGCCGCCATTTGCGCTAAAGACGGCGATGAAGATTTTTTCGCGGGGAGAAAACTGCTGGATAGTTTTAGCCGGGCCGGTTTTAAGGGTCTTGCCGTTCAACCCATTACAGAGGTTCGCTCTGCTCTTTGCGCCCGTGAACTAAAAGAATTCATCGGTGCGGAGATAATGAGCATAAGCGCTGACATCCCGTTTCTCTCGGGTAAAACAGGCTTCAGCCGGGCTGAATTAAAAAAGATGCTGAAGGGCCTCAAGGCAGTCATCGCAAGCCCGGGGGCTTATGTGCAGACTACGATGATCGCGGTATGCGGGCGCAAGTGAGTTTCATAGGCTTCTTAAACGCGGGCACATAACCGCCCTATCCCCTGAGGTGGAGTTGGCCAGGTTCAAGGAATACTCCGCGGCAGTCCATAAAAAATTGCAAACAGGATCGAGGTCCGGCGGAATAATGCTGCTGATGAGCTATAACTGCAACCTGGCCTGCAAATACTGTTATCAGCAGGAACACCGCCCCCGCAAATCGCAGGCGGTGATGACGCCGGAACTGGTTGAGAGTATCTTTGAGAAGAACCTGACCAGCCTGATTCCCGGCGCGGCTCACAGGAATTTCAATATCTCCTTTTACGGGGGAGAGCCGTTCCTGCCGGCGAACATACCTGTCATCCGCAAGACGCTCGGCTATACGAAAAAGTACGGCATGTTATCCAACGCCATAACCAACGCCACAATGGTGGATAAAATGCCGGACTTCTTCGGAGAAGGCCCCGGCTTCGTGAACCGCGTCCAGATATCACTGGACGGCAGCAGGAAACTGCATGACCGCTCCCGCATACCCCTAAGCGGGGAGGCGACATTCGATAAGATCACGGCGAATATCTCCATGCTGCTCAAGCGCAAAACACGGGTGAGTATAAGGCTCAACCTTGACAGGCGCACACTAGAATCTATCCCGCAGCTGATCAAAGAACTCAAAGAAAAGGATATTCTGGGTAATAAATACGCCAGCATCTACGCCAGCCCCCTGCACGACAACCTGGCAGAAGTGGACGCCACGGATTTTATGGATCTTGCAGAATTATCGGCCCAGGTCTTCAGTCTCGGCATAGACCTGGAGCACCCTGTAAGCCTGCGCGCCAATGAAATGAGCTATCTGTTCAGCCTGGAAAAGGGAATCGGGCTGACCCACACCTGTTTCTGCATGCAGACCATGCAGCGCACGCTGGTTGTGGACCCATTCGGAGATCTTTACGCCTGCTTCGAGGAAGCCGGCTACCCGCAATACCGCGTAGGCCATATTTCCGGCAGCGGTGTTGAATTCTTCCCTCTGCACGACACGTATAAAACAAAACATATAGCCAATATAGACGAATGCCTTAAGTGTTCCGTGGCGCTGGCCTGCGGCGGCCAGTGCGGCGTGCGGTGCCGCGCGAAAACGGGCGATCTGTTCAAACCCCACTGTCAGGATATCAAGCAGGTCATCCTCGACGGATTAAAACTGGCCTATCAGAAAAGGCGGCAGCAGCCGGAAGGTAAAAAGACCGCTGCGCCCGTTGAGCCCAGTCCTTCCACGCACGGGTAAAGTATGTCTAATGCCGGCACTATAACATACGAGAATCACCTGAAGAAGGCGTATTCCGTGAGAAGTGGCGGTAAAATCCTGGCGATAACGGACACTTCCTGTTACCACCTGGCCGAAGAAACCGCCTGGCTGGCGGGCAATCTCCCGGAGACGGGCCTGAAAGACGGATACCTGCAATCTCTGGCTGGACTCGGACTTAACAACCCCCGGAAAATATTCAACAAGCTCGTTTTACTCGGGGCGCTACGGGAAAAAAAGAAGCGTTCCGGGAAAGATATACTGAAAATGGTCATGGCGCCGCAGATAAAACTGCTTTCCGCGCAACTACAGGAAAGGTTCTTCGGATTATTTACCTCCGGCTCGGCTATATCAGGTAAGACCATATTCCTTCTAACCGCAGGTGCGGCCGCCGGGTTGTTGTGGGGGACGTTACTGCTGCTCGCCGGACCCGGAAAGGCGCTCCCTGGCCCTTTGACTGGAACCACCGGCGGCCTCCTGGTGGTCACACTGGTCATACTCGGCAGCCTCGTCCACGAGCTGGGGCACTCCTTCGCCGCCATGATCTCCGGCATCGGCCTGCGGCCTATAGGATTTTCGGTTTACCTTATATATCCGGTTTTTTACACCAACGTCTCCGGCATAGAGAAAGTCCCCCTCTCCAAAAGAGCGCTTATAGACTGCGGCGGTTTTATTTCCCAGGGTATCTTCTTGTTTTTACTTCTGCTGGTCTGCT
>CAMTWW010000245.1:0-6438 GCA_947085555.1 uncultured Elusimicrobia bacterium
GGCGCAATTACCAGGGGGCGGCATGCTCGCTGAAGAAAGGCTGTCTGTTAAAACAATACAGGCTCTTAAACCGGCTGCGCCCGGGCATTGCCATGGCGGCCATAAAACTCCCGGCTACCGCGCCCGCGCGCCCGGCAGCCCTCTGTCCCGGATAGTCCTCAATAACCTGCAGGAATTCGAGCAATGGCTGAAAAACCCGCCCGATCAGCGGCCCCCCCGCCATCAGTCCTCTGTAATATCCACCCTTAAAAAATTCATTGAATGCGGCGTAATGCGCTACGGCGCGGTGCGCTTCCGCTGCCCCGGCTGCGGTATTTCCTGAACCACAATCCAACACTGGCGGGCGGGCTTTCAAGAATATTCGCTGAGGAAATAAACCGCTTTCTCTGCCAAACCGCTACCGGGACGCCGGCCCAGCTTCATTTCATTCAAAGGTTCGGCGGGGCATTAAATCTGCACATCCATGTACACGCGGTGGTTTCAGATGGGGTCTTTAGTTTGAAAATAAATGTGCTGGGCCGCAGCGAACTGGTCTTCACTCTATCTTTTGCAGTGTGATAATTAAGTCAGAGAAAATGCTGTTTTAAGGATTTTTATTGACTTAACAGTGCTAATATTGTATTTTTGGGGTATGAAACGGAAAATAACCGCAAAGTTGGCTGAGTGGAAGAATAATCTTCGGCGCAAGCCTATGCTTATATATGGAGCGCGACAGGTTGGAAAAACCTATGCTGTCAATGAGTTTGGCCGGGATAACTATAAAAACGTTATCTGCGTTAATTTTGAGACGAACCTGAACATTGCCGCTGATTTCAACACTGATATTTCACCCGAACACATAATCAATTGCCTGGAGATATTTTATAAACAGAAGATAGTCGCGGGGAAAACGCTTATTTTTTTTGATGAAATCCAATTATGCGGGCGGGCGTTGACGTCGTTAAAATATTTTTGCGAAAACGCGCCCGAATATCATATTATCGCGGCGGGAAGCCTGCTGGGCGTTGCCCTTAACCGCGAGAAGTTTTCCTTCCCCGTGGGCGGGGTGGACATGCTGCATTTGTATCCGCTGGATCTTGAAGAATCTTTGTGGGCGGCCGGCAGCGAAGCGCTGGCCGGGGAAATACGCGCCTGTTATAAAGACAATAAACCGTTATCGCCGATCCTGCATGACGCCGCGCTTAACCTTTACAAGGAGTATCTGATCGTGGGGGGCATGCCCGCCGTTGTTAACGCCTACCGCGCTAGCCGGAGGCTGCTGGACGCGGCTGATACGCAAGCGCTGATCGTTAACGCTTACATAGCGGATATGGCGAAATATGCCGCGCCCGCCGAGACAACAAAGATAATGGCGGCGTTTCAGTCCATACCGGCGCAACTGGCCAAGGACAATAAAAAATTCCAGTACAAGGTTATCCGGCGCGGCGGTTCCGCTACGTTGTTCGGGGCGTCTATCGAGTGGCTGTGCGCCGCCGGGCTGGTTATTAAATGCAACAAGGTGGAACACGGCTTCATGCCGCCGGCGGCTTATCAGGATTTTTCAGGTTTTAAGCTGTATATGGGGGATGTCGGGTTGCTGACTTTAAAGTCGGGGATGCCGGCGCATAATATTCTGGCGTCCATTGAGAGCGGCAACACTTTTATGGGCGCGATAGCCGAGAATTACGCCGCCACGCAGTTGCGGAGTAATTTTAATGAGTTGTATTATTGGGCTTCCGCCCATACCGCCGAAATAGATTTCCTTATCCAAAGCGGGGACAAGATCACTCCCGTGGAAGTCAAAGCGGGCGTCCATGTCCGGTCCAGAAGCCTGGCGGTGTACAAAGAAAAATATGCCCCGCCCTATGCGATACGGATATCGGCGAAGAATTTCGGGTTTGAGAATGATATAAAGTCAGTTCCGCTGTATGCGGTGTTCTGTATCGCGTAATCATATTCCGCATCGCCGGGATTAACCAGTTTTATTACGTTCACCTGCTTGCGGCTTACATTAACCCGCCAAAAAAAGTGTGCCAGGCAAATAACTCTTGCCGCCGAGGCCTGTACCCGCCTGGGCTGAAACGCGGCGTTATAATTACAATGTCCGAAGAGTTTGAAGAAAAAACAGACGGCGTTCAGATCCAGGTAGTGCTCTTTTACAAATGGGCGCTCTCAAGCGCTCAAACCAAATAAGCCGCTGGTCTTGTATGAGGCTTGCCTATGTTGAGTGCCGGCGGTTTTGTTTTTCGAGGAAGGGGGAGCGGAGCAGGGATTATTTCTTTATCGGGACGTGGAAAAAGAAGCGGGAGCCGACGCCTAGTTCAGACTCTATGCCCATTTCGCCGCCGTGCCGGAGGACGATCTCGCGCGCGATCTTCAGGCCCAGGCCGAAGCCGGCCTTGCGCATGCCCTGGGCTTCCTTGGTCTGGAAGAAACGCTCCCAGACGCGGGGCAGGTCTTCCTTGGAGATACCGATGCCGGTGTCTATCACGCTGACCACCACCTTGTCGGGCGCAGTCTCCACTTTTATCGTGATCTTGCCGCCTTCCTTGGTGTACTGGATGGCGTTGGTGCAGAGGTTCTGTATCACCTGGCCTATGCGGGCGTCGTCGCCGGCCAGCGGCGGCAGGACGGGCGGGGCCTCCATGGTGAAGCTGAGGTTCCGCTTCTGGGCCGCTATCTCCACGCACGCGCAAACGTCCCGGACCACCGTAAGCAGGTTCAGGGCGCCTATCTCCACGCGCAGCTTGCCGGATTCTATCGCGGCCAGGTCCACCAGGTCGGAAATGAGGACATTGAGGGTCTTGGCTGAAGCGTGGATATTGGCGGCGTATTTGCCCTCGCTGGGCTGGGCCTTGAGCTTGCCGGCCAGGACCTCGGAGTAGCCGAGGATGGCGGTCAGGGGGCTCTTCACGTCGTGGGCCACCGTGGCGAAGAAATTCTTCTGGAAGCCGTTGACCGCGGCCAGCTGCCGGTTCAGGTCCTGCATCTCTTTGAGCAGGCGCTCGTTCTCCAGCAGCAGGAAGCGGCGCTCCAGGGCTTTGTTCACGGAGAAGATCAGGCGGGAGGCTTCCACCGGTTTCAGGATGGCGTCGTCGAGACCCAGTTCCACCACCTGGCTGACGCCCTGGAGCGCGGCTTTGAGGGGATATTGGTCCACCATGAAGATGATGCGCAGGTCGGGATCGCGCTCGCGCATCTTCTGGGCGAGTTCCGCCCCCGAATACTGCCCCGAGGTGGTGGAGGTCCCGATAACGGCCAGGTGGAAGGCTCCTTTCCTGCACATCCCGAGCGCGTCTTCGCCGCTCATGGTGGAGGTGACCTCGTAGCCCGCGCCCTGCAGGGCCTGTCCCAGGGTGGTGATGGCGGGCTTGAAATTGTCGAGAAAGAGGATGCGCTCGGTCTCCCGCTCTTTAAGGCGGACGTCCGCGCCTTCACTGTTCTCTAGCAGGATGCCGGCGACGCGCCCGGCGTGTTCCCGCGGTATGGCCACGGGATGACCGTCCTTGAGGGCTTGGATGGCGTAGCGTACCAGCTCCATGCCGGAAACCAGGTAGCAGACGGCTTCGGGCACCGCGGCCCGGATCTTGGCGTCCAGCGCGTCGGCCTGCGCCAGGGCGCCGGTGAATTGCGCCACCACCACATTGGCGGGGAGCTGCACGGCCTCCGGGGCTTCTTCTTCCTCGCTGCCGCCTAGCAGCGACCAGGATTTTTTCGCTTTCCTGGGCTGCGCGGCGGCGATGCGGGCCTCGTTCTGCTGCCGGACATAATCCGGCAGCTCCAGGCTGGATTCCAGGGATACCGGCTGTACGCCGGACTGCTGGAAGGCGCTCTGCACGGCCCCGGTAGTGAACAGTACCTGGTCGGCCAGGATGACTACCAGCCGCGCCGTGACCCTGACCTGGTCGGCGAAGCCCATGGGCAGGGGCCAGTTCAGGCGGCGCAGCGGGGAGCTGAGGGTGGGGGCGGTGCTGGCCACCGACTCCAGCGTGAAAAGGTGGATGCCAGCATATTGCTTGTGGAGGGTGAGGAAGGTCTCCCGCTCGGTAGTGGGGATCCAGCTGAAGTCCACCACCATGGCCGTGCAATCGCCGGCGCCGAGCCTGGCGGCCGCGTATTTAAGCGTCGGCACGCAGACAAGCTCGAAGCCCCTGCCCGACATGGACGGCGTCATCTCGTCCAGGAGTTCCTTCCCGGAAGTGACGACCAGGACGCGGCCTTTGATCTCGGCCATCAGGAAGGCTCCGGCATAAGATAGAAGCTTAAAAATCTATTCATTAAATAACCCACATGTCCTTATGATACAAAAACAGGGCTTTTTTGTGAAATGGCTTGTTAAGCCGCAAGCATAGCTTTGATAAAATATATGTTCGCCGCGCCCCCGCTCCAGCCGGCGGGCCAGGATTGAATAAAGTTGCCCATACCCCGCCCCCTCGTATTTTGGGATAATATCAGCAGGGATTTAAGAAAGGAGAATACTATGGCAGAAACAAAAGACGACAAAAAGATTATTTTCTCGATGGTCAATGTCAGCAAGATCTACGAGAAGAAAGCCGTCCTGAAAGACATCTACCTGTCATATTACTATGGCGCCAAGATAGGCGTACTGGGCCTGAACGGCTCCGGCAAAAGCTCGCTGTTGCGCATCATGGCCGGGCTCGACGATGATATCCGCGGCGAGACTGTGCTTTCCCCCGGCTACACCGTCGGCATGCTGGAGCAGGAGCCCAGGCTGGACCCGGAAAAGACCATGCGCCAGATAGCGGAGGAAGGCTTGCCCGAAGCCATGGCCGCGCTGAAGGAATATAACGACATCAGCGACAAACTGGCCGAGCCGCTGGACGACAAGAAGATGAACGCGCTGATAGACCGCCAATCCAAGGTGCAGGAAAAGATCGACGCGCTGAACGCCTGGGACGTGGATTCCCGCCTGGAGCTGGCCATGGACGCGCTGGGCTGCCCGCCCCCCGACACCCTGGTAAAGAACGTTTCCGGCGGCGAAAAGCGCCGCATCGCCCTCTGCCGGCTGCTGCTGCAGGAGCCGGACATCCTGCTGCTGGACGAGCCCACCAACCACCTCGACGCCGAGGCCGTGGCCTGGCTGGAGCACCACCTTAAAGATTACAAAGGCACTATCGTGGCCGTCACGCATGACCGCTACTTCCTGGACAATGTGGCCGGCTGGATCCTGGAGCTGGACCGCGGCCAGGGCATACCGTGGAAGGGGAATTACACCTCCTGGCTGGACCAGAAAGGCGAGCGCCTGCGCCAGGAGGAAAAATACGAAAGCGACCGCCAGAAGACGCTCAAGCGCGAGCTGGAGTGGATCCGCATGGGCGCCAAGGCCCGCCAGGCCAAGGGCAAAGCCCGCATCAGCGCTTACGAGAACCTGCTGAGCCAGGAGGGTGAGAAGCTGTCCCGCGAGCTGGAAATTTATATCCCGCCGGGCGCGCGCCTAGGCAACCTGGTCATTGAGGCCAGGAACGTCACCAAGGCCTTCGGCGACAAGGTGCTGCTGGATAATGTCAGCTTCTCGCTGCCGCCCGGCGGCATAGTGGGCATCATCGGCCCCAACGGCGCGGGCAAGACCACGCTGTTTAAGATGATCACCGGCGAGGAAAAGCCGGACTCGGGCGAGTTCAAGGTGGGCGACACCGTGCAATTATCTTATTCCGACCAGAGCCGTTCCACGCTGACGCCCGGCAAGAACGTCTGGGAAGTGATCTCGGGCGGGATGGACATCGTGAAGCTGGGCAAGCTGGAAGTCAATTCCCGCGCCTATGTGGCCCGGTTCAACTTCAGCGGCCAGGACCAGCAGAAGAAAGTGGAGAACCTCTCCGGCGGAGAGCGCAACCGCGTGCATTTGGCCGTCATGCTGAAGGAAGGCGGCAATGTGCTGCTCCTCGACGAACCCACCAACGACCTGGACGTGAACACCATGCGCGCGCTAGAAGAAGCCCTGGAAAATTTCGGCGGCTGCGCCGTGATCATCAGCCACGACCGCTGGTTCCTGGACCGCGTGGCTACCCATATCATGGCCTTCGAGGGCGACAGCAAGATCGCCTGGTTCGAGGGCAACTTCTCCGAATACGAGGCCGACCGCCACGCCCGCCTGGGCACGGCGGCCGACACGCCTCATCGGATAAAATACAAGAAGCTGACGCGGCCGTAACTACGCGCCCAGTTCGGTCCTGAGCACTTCAAGCGCCTTGTCGGTGTCAGAGGCGTTCAGCAGCAGGCGGCCGGTGGCTCCGCCCACCGAGGTGCCGTAGACGGTGGTGATGTTTATGTTGTTCTCGCTGAGCACCTTGGTCAGGCGCAGCAACTGGCCGGGCTTGTCGTCCAGCTCAAGGGAGATCATGGGGGTCTCTATGGTGGTAAAGCCGGCCCCGGTGAGGATATGGCTTACTTTCCTATCCCCGTCCACGGCTATGCGGACCACCCCGGAATCGTCGCGGA
>CAMTWW010000246.1:0-7435 GCA_947085555.1 uncultured Elusimicrobia bacterium
AAGTTGATAAGTTGACTAAGTACTCTATCAACTGCCGTTTCCCACTCTATCAACTGCCGTTTCTTGCCAACTGCTGTTTCCCACTCTATCAACTATGCACATCATCGTCTGCATCAAGCAGGTCCCGAACACTACCGACGTCAGGATAGACCCGGTCACTAACACCCTGATCCGCGAAGGCGTGGAGAGCGTGATAAACCCCTTCGACGCCTACGCGATAGAAGAAGCCGTGCGCCTCAAAGAGCGCTGCGGCGGCAAGGTCACCGTGCTGACCATGGGCCCGCCCCAGGCCGAGAACGCCCTGCGGGAAGCCCTCTCGCTCGGCTGCGACGAAGCCGTACTCGTCAGCGACAGAAAGTTCGCCGGCTCCGACACCTGGGCCACCAGCTACACCCTCGCGGCCGCGATAAAGAAGATAGGCGATTTCGACGTGATACTCTGCGGCAAGCAGGCCTCTGACGGGGACACCGCGCAGGTGGGCCCCGGCATCTCGGCGCACCTGGATATCCCGCAGGTCACCTATGTAAAGAAGATCTCGGAGATCTCCGCCGAAGGCGCCAAAGTCGAGCGCATGACCGAGGAAGGCTACGACGTGGTTGAGACCCCCCTGCCCTGCCTCTTCACCGTGGTCAAGGAGCTCAATACCCCGCGCATGCCTTCCCTGAAAGGCCTTATGCGCGCCAAGTCCGCCAAGCCTCTTAAGTGGACGGCCGAAGACATAGAAGCCGACCCCGCGGCCCTCGGCCTGGACGGCTCCCCTACGCGCGTGATAAAGATCTTCACCCCCGAGCCCAGGAAGGGCGGGGAAATGCTTAAGGGCGATACGGCGGACATCGCCGCCGAGCTCACGGAACTGCTGAAGGACATTGTAATCTAATGGCTTCCATAACGATCCTGCTTGATAAATGCACCGGCTGCACACTTTGCGTGAAGGCCTGCCTTTTCGACGCCATCCACATGGCGAACAAAAAGGCCGTTATAGACATGGCCAAATGCACGCTCTGCGGCGCCTGCGTGGAGGCCTGCAAATTCGCCGCCATCGAGATCAGGAAGGACGCCTGCCGGAAAAAAGACCTCTCCGGCTACAAGGACGTCTGGGTTTTCTGCGAGCAGAAGAAGGGCGTTATCCAGTCCATTTCCTTCGAACTGCTCGGCGAGGGGCGCAAGCTCGCCGATAAGCTCGGCGTGAAACTAGCCGCCGTGCTGCTCGGAAGCGGCATGGAAGCGGCGGCCGCGGAGCTGGGTGAGCGCGGCGCCGACATGGTTTATCTCGTAGACCACGCCGCCCTTAAATCCTACCAGGACGACCCGTACACGGAAGTCCTGGTAAAGCTGGCGGGGGAATACAAGCCGGAGGCCATCCTTTGCGGCGCCACCACCATAGGCCGCAGCCTGGTCTCGCGCGTAGCCATAAAGATTGACGCCGGCCTCACCGCCGACTGCACCGAACTGGACATAGACAGTAAAGAGCGCCTGCTCCTCCAGACCCGCCCGGCTTTCGGCGGAAATATCATGGCCACCATCATCACGCCCAACCACAGACCGCAGATGGCCACGGTCCGGCACAAGGTGATGAAAGAGGCGGCCGTGGACAAAGGCCGCAAGGCCGAGGTCATAAAGAAAAGCTATCCCGAAGAGGTTTTCACCTCCAGAACGAAACTCCTGGACATCGTAGAGGAGATAGGGGAAACGGTGAACCTCTCCGAGGCCGACATTATAGTCTCCGGCGGCCGCGGGCTGGGCGGGAAAGAAGGACTGGCGCTGGTCTCGGAGCTGGCCAAGGTACTGGGCGGCGCCGTCGGGGCTTCCAGAAGCGCCGTGGACGCCGACTGGATCCCCTATTCGCACCAGGTGGGCCAGACAGGCAAGACCGTCTGCCCCAAACTGTACATAGCCTGCGGGATCTCCGGACAGATACAGCACCTCATAGGGATGCAGTCCTCCAAGGTCATAGTGGCGATCAACAAGGACCCCGACGCGCCCATCTTCAAAGTCGCCACCTACGGCATAGTTGGGGACGTCTTCGAGCTGCTCCCGGCGCTCACGAGGGAATTCAGGCGCGTCCTGAAATTGCAGCCTTGACTAAAAACAAGACGGCTTATGCTTTTGGTCATGTTACCAGGGGGCGCCAATGTAGTAGTATGTTTAAAATGTCGGTTACAGATGAGGGAATTATGACCAATAATCATGAACTTGGCAAATGGGTGAAGGAAATGGAGCAGCTCTGCGCGCCGACCAGCGTGATCTGGGTAACAGGGTCGGAAGACGGGAGAAAACGCCTTGAAGATGAGGCGCAGGCGGCCGGAGCGATAATAAAGCTCCATCCGGAGAAACTGCCCGGCTGCTTCTATCACAGGACTAAAATCAACGATGTGGCCCGCACCGAACACCTTACTTATATCTGCTCGGAAAACAAAGAAGACGCCGGCCCCACCAATAACTGGATGTCCCCTGAAGAAGGCTACCGCCGGGCTTCTGAAATACTGAAAGGATCGATGAAAGGCCGCAAAATGTACGTGATCCCATTTTCCATGGGCCCGGTGGATTCTCCTTTTTCCAAAATAGGAGTGCAGCTCACCGACAGCGTCTATGTGGTCATCAATATGCTGATAATGACAAGGGTTGGGAGCGCTGTTCTGGATAAACTGGGCGAAAACGGCTCATTCACGAAATGTATGCACGGCAAGGCCGGACTGGAAGAAGACAAAAGGCTGATACTGCATTTTACCGACGATAACGCCATCTGGAGCGTGGGCTCCGGTTACGGCTGCAATGCCCTGCTGGGCAAAAAATGCCTCTCACTGCGCATAGCCAGCGCGCTGGCGAGGAAAGAGGGCTGGCTGGCCGAGCATATGCTCATACTCGGCGTGGAATACCCGGACGGACATATAGAGTATGTTGCCGCTTCCTTCCCCAGCGCCTGCGGGAAAACAAACCTGGCCATGCTTATCCCCCCGGCTGAGATGCAGGCAAAGGGGTACCGCTACTGGATGGTCGGCGACGACATAGCCTGGCTCAGAATAGGCCCGGACGGCCGGCTTTGGGCGGTAAATCCGGAAGCGGGATTTTTCGGAGTGGCGCCGGGCACCAATTCTAAAACTAACCCAAACGCGGTAGCCGCGATACAAAAAAATACCATTTATACCAACGTAGTTATCAAAGACGATCTCACGGTCTGGTGGGAAGGAGCGGACGGCGAACCTCCCGCCTCGGGAATGGACTGGCAGGGAAACGTCTGGAAAGCGGGAATGAAAGACTCCCAGGGCAAACCGGTAACAGGCGCCCACCCCAACAGCAGGTTCACCGCTCCGGCTTCACAGTGCCCGTGTATTTCGCCTAAATGGGAGGACCCTCAGGGCGTGCCCCTCTCGGCAATAATCTTCGGCGGGAAACGGGCCAGCCTGGTTCCTTTAGTCTATCAGTCATTAGACTGGAACCACGGAGTTTACGTCGGCGCCACCATGGCTTCCGAGAGGACGGCGGCACAGGTGGGAAAGCAGGGCGAAGTAAGGCGCGATCCCATGGCAATGCTTCCTTTCTGCGGCTACCACATCGCGGACTACTTCTCGCACTGGCTTGAAATGGGAAAAAAGATTCCCAATCCCCCGAAAATATTCAACGTCAACTGGTTCAGGACTGATGACAATGGAAAATTCCTCTGGCCGGGATATGGTGAAAACTCGCGGGTAGTGGAATGGATACTCCGGAGATGCCGCAACGAGGGAGAAGCCACCCAGACCCCGATAGGTTACATACCCGCTCCCGACGCGTTGGATATAAACGGACTGAACCTGTCCGAAGGCGCGCTTGAAAAACTGCTTGAAGTGCGCAGCGCCGAGTGGCAGGCGGAAGTTGCGGACCAGAAAGTGTTTCTTGATTCCCTGGGACCCAGACTCCCGGCGGAACTGCGCAGGCAGAACGAGGAACTGGGCAGACGGCTTTCTCCGGCTGCGGCAACCAGTGAGCTATGATGGCGTTATTAAAACTTGATAAGAACGGGTATATGGAGGTTTTATGAACAGAAAGAAAGTTACAGTGGTAGGCGCCGGGCACGTGGGGGAATCGGTGGTTCGCGCGCTGGCAGAAAAAGACTTAGCCGACATCGTCCTGGTTGACATTCCGCTGACAGAGAATATGCCCGCCGGAAAAGCCCTGGACATCATGCAGACCGGTCCCATCTACGGTTATGACACCAAAGTCACGGGCGCGACAAGCTACGAATCCACGGCCGGGTCCGACATAGTCGTCATCACCGCCGGAATACCGCGCAAGCCGGGCATGAGCCGCGACGACCTCCTTAACACCAACGCGGCCATAGTAAAGAGCGTGACCGAGCAGGCGGCCAGGTATTCTCCCGACTCTATCCTTATAATCGTAAGCAATCCGCTGGACGCCATGTGCCAGGTCGCCCTCCGGACCTCCGGGTTCCCCAAGAACAGGGTCATCGGCATGGCCGGTATCCTGGATTCCTCCAGGATGAGGACCTTCATAGCCCAGGAGCTCAAAGTCTCGACGGAGAACGTCCACGCTATGGTCCTGGGCGGGCACGGCGACACCATGGTGCCGCTCCCCAGGTTCTCCACAGTGGCCGGCATCCCGATAACGGAACTGCTGACCGGTGAGCAGATAGACGCGATCAATACGCGCACCTGCGGCGGCGGAGCGGAGATAGTGAAGCTGCTTAAAACGGGCAGCGCCTATTACGCACCGGCCGCGGCCGCGGTGGAAATGGTGACGGCCATCCTCCTCGACAAGAACAAGGTGGTGCCCTGCGCCGCCTACCTGGAAGGCGAATACGGCGTCAGTGGGATATTCGTCGGCGTGCCGGTGAAACTAGGGAGCGCCGGGATCGTAGAGATCCTCCAGCTCAAGCTTAACGACGACGAAAAGGCCGCCCTCCTGAAGTCGGCGGCGTCCGTGAAAGAGTTATGCGGAGTCCTGAAATAGGCGGAAGAACGCGCAGCTAAATTATCCAAGGAGAAACCAACAATATGGAAACTAATATAGAACTTAAAAGAACGCTGGCGAAACTGGTGCCCGCGTGGAGAGCCGACCTCCAGAACTTCGTAAAAGAGAACGCCCACGTCAAGGTTGACGAAGTGGCGATCGACCAGGTAATGGGCGGAATGAGAGACATTAAAGCCCTCCCCTGCGACACCTCCTACCTCGACCCCATGGAAGGCATCCGCTTCCGCGGCTTCACCATCCCCGAAGTCAGGGAAAAGCTGCCCAAGCCCCTTCCAGGCGCGGTACCGTCCCCGCTCGCGCTGTGGCATCTCCTGCTCACCGGCGAAATGCCCACCGCGGCCGCCGTGCAGGAACTTGAGGAAGAAGTAAAGCGCCGCGCCGAACTTCCCGCTTTCGTAATGGACGCGCTCAAAGTCCTGCCCAGGGACATACACCCGATGACGCAGCTCTCCATCGGTGTGCTGGCCCTCCAGAAAGATTCCGTCTTCGCGAAGAAATACAGCCAGGGAATGAAAAAGGACGAGCACTGGGAGGCTATGTTCGAGGACTCTCTGACCCTCCTCGCCAGGCTGCCCGTGATAGCGGCCTTCATCTACAGGCGCTCCTACAAGGACGGGAAGCTGATCCCCGCCGACACCAGCCTTGATTGGGCGGCCAACATGGCGCATATGATGGGCGTGGAGAACAAGGATTACCACAACCTCGCGAGGCTCTACCTCCTGCTCCATTCCGACCACGAAAGCGGCAATGTCAGCGCCCACACCGGGCTGCTGGTAGGCTCCGCTCTCTCGGACATCTATTACTCGGTCTCGGCGGCCCTTAACGGCCTCGCCGGCCCGCTTCACGGCCTTGCCACCCAGGAATGTCTGAACTGGATCATGGGCCTGATGAAAGCTTATGGCGGCACGCCCACCAAGGAGCAGGTTTCGGCTTACGCTGCGAAAACCCTGGCAGAGGGCCACGTAATCCCGGGCTTCGGCCATGCCGTGCTCAGGAACACCGACCCCCGCTACGTCGCCCAGAGCGACTTCGGCGCGCAGTACCTGCCGGAGGACCCCGTCTACAAGACCGTCATCACCATGCTCGAGGTGATACCGCCGATCCTCAGGCAGCTCGGGAAAGTAAAGAACCCGTGGCCCAATGTGGACGCGATGACGGGCTGCCTGCAGCAGCATTACGGGATAACGGAAACGGATTTCTACACCGTTATCTTCGGAGTTTCACGCGCCCTGGGCATCACCGCCCAGGCCGTCTGGGCGAGAGGAGTCTTCTTCCCTCTTGAGCGCCCAAAGTCGGTGACTACGCAGATGCTCAAAGACATAGCCGCCAGGGCAAAAGTGGCCGCCGCCGCTTAAACGTCCGGTCTAAAGCAGAAAAGGGGCTGCCGGGTGCGCGAACGCACAACGGCGGCCCCTTTTTCTTGCATAGAGACCGCAATAGTAGCTATCATTTATAAGGCTAAAGGCTGGAGGATCGGATGGAAATCGAAAAAGGCTCCAAGTGGATAAAGTTCGACATCATGGAGCGGTTCATGGCCGATGTGCTGAAAGGCGTAGGCGTGCCTGCCGCTGATGCGGCGGTCTGCGCCGACGTTCTTATAACCGCTGATAAGCTCGGCATCGACTCCCACGGCATCTCGCGCCTTAAAACCATCTATTACGACCGGATAAAGCAGGGCATACAGCTGCCGAAGACAAAATTTGAAGTGGTGCGCCAGACCCCGACCACGGCGGTCATAGACGGTCATAACGGCATGGGCCATGTGATAGCCAGGCGCGCCATGGCCCTCGCCATAAAAAAAGCGAAGAAATACGGCCTGGGCATGACGGCGGTAAGGAACTCCACCCACTACGGCATAGCCGGCTACTACGCCCTGATGGCCTCCAAGGCCGGCATGATAGGCATCACCGGCACTAATGCCAGGCCCTCGGTGGCGCCAACCTTCGGCACCGAGAACATGCTGGGCACCAACGCCCTGACCTTCGGCCTGCCAACGGACGAAAAATTCCCTTTCCTGCTGGACTGCGCCACTTCCACCACGCAGCGCGGGAAGATAGAGGTTTACGCCAAGCTCGGTAAGAAGATGCCGAGAGGCTGGGTCATTAACCACAAGGGCGAGTCCAGGACGGACTCGGGAGCGGTCCTCCACGAGCTTGTGGCAGGCACCGCCGCGCTCGTGCCGCTGGGGGGGGTAGGCGAGGAGTTGAGCGGGTACAAAGGCTACGGTTACTCCACCGTGGTGGAAATACTTTCCTCGGCCCTGCAGCAGGGCGCTTACATGAAGATGCTCCTAGGGATCAAAGACGGGAAAAAGGTCCCGTATCACCTCGGACATTTCTTCCTGGCCATCAATATCGAGGCTTTCACCACCCTCAGCTCCTTTAAAAAGATAGCCGGCAATATACTACGCGAACTGCGCGCCTCCAAAAAGATGCCCGGGGCAAAAAAGATCTATACGGCCGGAGAA
>CAMTWW010000247.1:0-1431 GCA_947085555.1 uncultured Elusimicrobia bacterium
CGAAGAGCTGGCCCAGAGCCATCCCGGGAAGATAATAAAGCTGCCGGTGGACGTTGAAGCCGGCCTGCTTGACTTCCAGGCCCGTCAGCTGGCCTTCGACCTGAACATCCCCTGGAAGAATTTCCGAGAATTCACGGCTTTCGCCAGGCAACTGGTGCAGGTCTTCATTAAGGAAGACGCCAGTTTGGTGGAGGTTAACCCCTTGGTAATAACCGGCGACGGCCGCCTTATAGCCCTGGACTCCAAGATCGTGACCGACGACAATGCGCTGTTCCGCCATAAAGAGCAGGCGGCGAAGCCTGACCACGAGGCCACCGAGATAGAAAAAGAGGCCAAGGAAATAGGGATCAATTACATAGGCCTGGACGGCGACATCGGCTGCATGGTGAACGGGGCCGGGCTGGCCATGGCCACCCTGGACACGGTGAAGATGGCGGGCGGCGACGCGGCCAACTTCCTGGACGTGGGCGGCGGCGCCAATGTGGAGCAGATCACCCGCGCTTTCCAGATAATCCTGAAAGACCCCAAGGTCAAGGCGGTGCTGGTCAATATCTTCGGCGGCATAATGAAGTGCGATAATATCGCCTCCGGCGTGGTGGAAGCCTCCAGGAAGGTTAGGATAAACATCCCCCTTATCGTGCGCCTGGAAGGCACGAACGTGAAGGAAGGCCGGGAGATACTGGCGAAGTCCGGCATCAAGATAGAGCAGGCCGGCTCCCTCTGGGAAGCGGCCCAGAAAGCGGTGAAGGCGGCGAGGTAAACATCATGTCCATACTTCTTAACAACAAAACTAAACTCGTAGTACACGGCTTCACGGGAGCCCAGGGAACTTTCCACGCGCAGCAGTGCCTGGATTACGGCTCCAATATCGTAGGCGGGGTGACCCCGGGCAAGGGCGGCACGGAGCATCTCGGCAAACCGGTTTTCAATACGGCGCGGGAAGCCGTGAAGGGCACGGGAGCGAACGCCTCGCTTATTTTCGTCCCGCCGCCTTTCGCCGCGGACTCCATACTCGAGGCCGCCGACGCCGGCATTGAAACGATAATCTGCATCACCGAGGGCATCCCGGTGATGGACATGGTGCGCGTGAAAAAGCGCCTCACCGTTATGAACGCCTGCGGCCATAAAGTAACGCTGGTCGGCCCCAACTGCCCCGGGGTTATCACCCCCGGCGAGTGCAAAGCCGGCATCATGCCCGGCTATATCCACAAGAAAGGCTCCGTCGGCGTGGTCTCCCGCTCCGGCACGCTCACTTACGAAGCGGTCTGGCAGGTGACCAGCCAGGGCCTCGGCCAGTCCACCGTGGTGGGCATAGGCGGCGACCCCGTGCAGGGGATGAATTTCGTGGACGCGCTTACGCTGTTCCAGGCCGACAAGCAGACCGAGGCCGTCATTATGATAGGCGAGATCGGCGGCTCGGCCGAGGAAGAC
>CAMTWW010000248.1:0-1979 GCA_947085555.1 uncultured Elusimicrobia bacterium
CGGCGCCCCCCGAGAGCTCCACGGAGGGGGGGCCACTCTTGCCCTACACGACGCTCGGCCGCTCGTGCCTGGCGCCAGCCGGGGAGTAGCGGGGGTCCCGCGCGCCAGGGCCGCCTTCACCTTGTCCATGGTTTCGTCGACCTGGCTCTTCAGCGTCGGGTCGTAGCGCGTGTAGCCCCGGAAGACCAGCGCGGAGTCGGCGACGAAATTATTGAGCGCGTCGTTGGCCTGCTTTATGGCCTGGCGGACCCAGATCTCCGGCGGGCGCGAAAGGTTGCGCTCGGCCTGGGCGAGAACAGAGGGGAACTGCCGGAGGCGGGAGATGGCGTTCGAAGCGCGGGTATTGTAGTCCTCGTAGTCCTTGCTCATCATCTGGTAGACGAGGAAGAGCGGGTCGAGGTACTGCTGCGGGCGGCGGGCCAGCAGGCCGAGATTCTCCAGCTCGTAGATGTCCACCTCCAGCATATGGTCGAGAGCTTCGTAGTCCACCATCAGGGAGGGGGACATAGAGTCTTTCCTGATCTCGCCCAGCTTGGCGCGGAGCCGCTTAAAGGCCTCCAACTGGCGGTTGACCCTTTCCTGGGAGCGGGCGGTGAGCAGGGCGTCGGAGGCGTGCAGGCCCAGCCGCGTGGCCCGCTCGGGATCGTACATCTGTATGGTGGCCAGGTACCGGGAGAAGACTTCGCCCAGTTTGGTGCCCTCGAGCGCGCCCTCAATCTCGGCGGTGGTCAGCCTGTCCTCGTAGGCGCCGGCTGGGACGGGGTGGAGGACAGCCGCCAGCGCCGCGGCGAGAAAAAACGCCGCTATGCGGAACTTTCGCCGATAGAGCAAAGTCTTCATATTCTGAACACCTCTTACTATAAGGCTGAAGGCTTAAGGCTAAAGGCTGAAGGAAAAGCGCAGAAAACAATGGAGATTTTTTCCGTCCTTTAGCCTTTAGCCTTTAGCCTTAAGCCTTTTTTCCTAGCGGCCGCTGGCTCCAGGGCCAGGTCCAGCACTTCATCCATCCGGTCCACCGGGTGCAGGTTCATTTTAGCGCGGATCTCAGAGGGGATCTCCTCCAGGTCCTTAAGATTGGCGCGCGGGAAGATCACGGTATTTATCTCGTCGCGGAAGGAAGCTATGATTTTTTCCTTGAGGCCGCCGATGGCCAGCACCCTGCCGGTAAGGGTCAACTCTCCCGTCATGGACAGGTTCTGCTTCACGGCCCTGCCGGTGAAAAGGCTGGCGAGGGCGGTGGCCAGGGTTATCCCGGCAGAGGGGCCGTCCTTGGGGATAGCGCCTTCCGGAATATGCACGTGGAAATTATGCGAGCCGACGAAAGCAGCGGAAGTCAGCTCCCTGGACCTGATGTAGGAGAAAGCGGCCTGCGCCGATTCCTTCATCACGTCCCCGAGCTTGCCGGTAAGGGTGAGCGCGCCCTTGCCGGGCACGGTCACGGCTTCCACCGCCAGCACCTCCCCGCCGTTCTCGGTCCAGGCCAGGCCCGTGGCCATGCCCACGGCGTTGAAGGAAACCCGGGTGGTCAGGAATTTGGGAATGCCGAGGTAGTCGCCGAGGTTCTCTGGGGTAACCTTAACGACCGCAAGATTAGTCTCTACTATCATGCGGGCCGAACGGCGGCACATGGAAGCGAATTCGCGCTCCAGGTTGCGCACGCCGGCCTCGCGGGTATAGCCGCGTATCACGGCGTCTATGCTGCCATCGTCTATCTTGAGCACGCCTTCCTTTATTCCGTGCTCCTTCGTCTGACGCGGGATGAGGAATTTTTTGGCGATCTCGATCTTCTCGTCGTGGGTATAGCCGCTGAAATCTATTATTTCCAGGCGGTCGCGCAGGCTGACCGGGATGCCCCACAGCGTGTTCGCGGTGGCGATGAACATCACCTTGGAGATATCGTAAGGCACGTCCAGGAAATGATCGCTGAACTCGGCGTTCTGCTCCGGGTCCAGGACCTCCAGGAGGGCAGCGGCGGGGTC
>CAMTWW010000249.1:0-2129 GCA_947085555.1 uncultured Elusimicrobia bacterium
CAGGATCCTGCTCGGCCTCGTAGGAGACCAGTTCGACGGTTCGGTCACCGCGCGTTTCTCAATGTATAAAAGCGGCTGGGCTATGTTCAAGGACTTCCCGCTCTTCGGCGCCGGCCTTGGAGCCGTCGAGCATGCTTTCCCTTTTTACTCCCGCCCGGATTTTGTTACGGACAATATTGTTAAACATGTGCACAGCGACTGGATAGAACTCTTCCTGCAGGCGGGCCTCGCCGGCGGCCTGCTTTACCTTACGGGGCTGGCGGCAGCTTTATACGGCTTTTACCGGGCCTGGCTGCGCTGCCGGTCTTTTACCGTAAAGGCCGTTTACGGCGGGGCGCTGGGCGCCGTCCTGGTGGCCATGGCCCACAGTTTCGTGGATTTCGGCTCGCAAATGCCGGCGAACGCCCTGGCTTTTTACGCCCTGCTCGGGGCGCTGGCTTCAAAGCCGGCCGTGCAGGGCAGGGGCCTGCTGCCTCACGAGGAGGAAGAAGAAACACATTCGCCGCCGCCGCCTAAAAAATACGCGTATACCGTCTACACCCTCGCCGTTCTGCTTACCGCCGCCGCCGTGCCCCAATACCTGGCCTGGCAGTACGACCAGAACGCCGCAGGCCCGGCCTCTTCCGTAGAAGAGAAAATAAAGCTGCGCGCGCAATCTCTGGAATTGCAGCCCAGCCCCCAGTCCGCCTTCCGCCTGGCCGCCGAATACTACAACCGGGCGCTGAAGGATAAAACCGCCCCCTGCCGCCTTTTCTCTACGGCAAACGAGACAGCCTGGCCCTACCTGCGCCAAGTCCCTCTGAACGCCAGCCTCAGGTCCCTGGACCGCAGCCTCCGCCTCCAGCTGGACAACTGCTACAACCGCCCCCTGACCCTGAAATCTCCCCGCAAACCATCCCTATCTCCCGCTGCCCCCACAAACAACTCTTCCCGCCCTTAAAGGGCAATTCTCCCTGGCCTCCCGGCTTCCCCGTTTTTGCTATAATATCCTTAATGAAATCAGGGGTATTCCTTCTTCTCCCGGTAATTTTATTTGCCGGCTGCGCGCCTCAGCGCCCTGCAGCACATCAGCGGGCCTCCGCCGTCGCCCCCGAAACCCTGGCCGCCGAAAAGCCCGGAACCCCGCAGCAGCAGGCCTCTTTAGAGCAGCGCCTTATCCAGAACGCGCTTGACCTTAAAAACCAGGGCCAGCTCAACTATAAGATCCAGCCCGGCGACCTGATCGAAGTGACCATTTTCAAAGAAGCCGACATGAACCGCACCGCCCGCATAAGCGGCAACGGAACCATCACTTTCCCGCTGGCCGGCAACCTTAAGCTGGCGGACCTTTCAGTACCCGACGCCGAGGCCCTCCTCGCAGAGAAACTCTCCGAGTTCCTGGTAAAACCCCAGGTCACCGTGCTCATAAAAGAATACGGCAATAAGCAGATCTATGTGCTTGGCGAAGTTAAGAAGCCCGGCTCCATCCAGATCCCAGCCGAGCGCCGCCTTACCGTCCTGGAGGCCATCACCCTCGCCGGGGGCTTTACCGACCTGGCCGCCCCCGACCGCACCAAGGTCCTGCGCGGCGCCGGCATTACCAGCCAGACCATCCAGGTGGAAGTGAATCGTATAACCAAACAAGGCGACAAAAGCGCCGACATTCCCCTTGAGCCCAACGACACCGTCTACGTCCCCCAAAGTTTTTTCTAGAAATCCGGCCGCCTGGCCGCCTAGTAATGGACCTTGTATGAACGATAATGATAATGAATTGGAATTCGACATAAGTTACTATCTTGAACTTATCCTCCGCCGCCGCTGGGTGGCGCTTTCCGTTTTTGTTTCCGTGGTAATAGTGGCCGCCCTTGTCACCTTCAACACCCGCCCGGTGTTCCAGTCCCAGGCCCTGCTGGTAATAGAAAAAGAGCGCGGCAATAATGTTATCTACCAGGGCGGCCCCACCGTCGAGCGCGGGAACGACGATTACTACCAGACCCAGTACAAGCTCCTTAAAAGCGAAGCCCTGCTTAAAACGGTTTACCAACGCCTGAACCTTGAGAGCATCCCTGAATTCACCGGCGTATATGGTTACCGCAAGCTTATAAAGCCCGTCGCTATAGCCCCCGTCCCCCGCAGCCGCCCCGGCGAGC
>CAMTWW010000250.1:0-8787 GCA_947085555.1 uncultured Elusimicrobia bacterium
GGTATGGTGAAAAAAACGCCGGACGGAGTCTGGCTGAAGAAACTATCAAGGAATTGCTGGAGCAGGAAGAAAAATTATTACACGAAGGTGACATAGCATCTGTTAAGCGCCTAAAACGGTTAAATCAATCTTTATTCGCCATACAACACAACGTAGCTCCGCGTCTTGTCATGGAAACCTTGTTTTTTGAGAGATTAGCGCCATGAAAAAATTCTATATTACGACTCCGTTATACTACGTAAATGATGCGCCCCATATAGGCCACGCTTACACCACGCTGGCCGCCGACATCCTGGCGCGCCACCTGCGCTCCAGGGACATACCGGTCCATTTCCAGACCGGCACCGACGAGCACGGCTCGAATATAGAGAAGATAGCCAGGGAAAAGGGCATCGAACCCAGGGCCTGGTGCAACGGGATCTCCGCCGATTTCCGCGAGCTCTGGAAAACGCTCAATATAAAATACGACCGCTTCATACGCACCACAGACCCCACGCACGAGGCCGGCGTGCAGGCCGTCTTCGAAAAGCTCATCAAGAGCGGCGATATTTATCCCGGCTCTTACGAGGGCCTCTATTGCAGTTCCTGCGAGGCTTTCTACGACGAGGGTGAGCTTAAAGAAAAGAACTGCCCTATTCACGCACGCCCCGTGGAGCGCGTGAGCGAGGAGACCTACTTCTTCAAGCTGTCGAAATACGAAGCGGCGCTGTTGAAGCATTTCGAGCAGCACCCGGATTTTCTCTCCCCCCGCTACCGGGCACAGGAACTTATAAACTTCGCGAAGTCGGGGCTTAAGGACATCTCCGTCTCCCGCACCAAGGTCTCCTGGGGCGTACCGGTGAGGTCCAACCCCAGGCACACCGTCTATGTCTGGTTCGACGCGCTGCTCAACTACGCCACCGGCGCAGGCTATAATCCGGAAAACGTCTCCACTGATTTCCCCGTCCTCTGGCCGGCCGACGTGCAACTGGTGGGCAAGGAGATCTTCCGCTTCCACGGCGTGATCTGGCCCGCCATGCTGCTGGCCCTGGGAGTGGAGCTGCCGCGCAAGATCTACGCGCACGGCTGGTGGACAGTAAACGGCGACAAGATGTCCAAGTCCAAGGGCAACTTCATCAAGGCCGAGGACGTGGTGAAGGACTACGGCGTGGACGCCCTGCGCTTTTTCCTCTTCCGCGAGGTCACCTTCGGGCAGGACGGGGACTTCTCCATGGAGGCCTTCCGCCGCAGATACAATTCAGACTTAGCCAACGACCTGGGGAACCTGTTCTCCCGCGTGATGAACATGGCCGCCAAATACCTGGACAACCGCCTGCCGGTGAAGCCGGAAGAGTCGGAAACCTTCAGGGAGCTCTCGTCGTGGACCCCGGAGATACACCGCAGCATGGAAGCCCTGCAGTTCAGCGAGGCGCTGGAAAAGATCTGGCAGGGCGTGGGCCTCCTGAACCGGCTGGTGGACACGAAGAAGCCCTGGGAGATGGCCAAGACCAACCCGGAGGCCCTGCGGCCCTTCCTGCATGAAATGATCTGGTGCCTGCGCCTGGTAGCGGGCTGGATAGACCCTTTCATGCCTCACACAGCCAGCCTTATGCAGTTGCAGCTTGGGATCGGCCGGACTCCCGACGGCACGGAGCCGCAGAAAGTGCCGCCGCTCTTCCCGAGAAAACAGGACGAAAAACCCCGGGATACGAGGACAAACTGAACGCAATAAAAAATAAAAAAGGTGTGGGACAGCCCCGGGCTTTCTTATTCCGTACCGCTCAAGCCTGCCCGGTTTCCGGCTTGCCTTTCACGATGTTGTATAGCCCGCCGAAGATCCCGGACAGGGCGTAGCTGGAGAAGAAAATAAAGAGCGCGTCCTGCGGGTAGGCCACGATCAGCGAGAGCATGGCCGTAAGGAACAGTACCCCCTTAATGGAATTGAGCTTGACCATGTCGCCCTTGAAGGCGGCGTAGGGAGCGTTGGATACCATCAGCAGCGCCAGCGTAACCACTATGAACGGGATCCCGGCGTAGACGAAGGGCATGAACGAGGAGACCCCCGGGATGCTGCGGGCGCCACCTTCGCCCTCGAGCATGCTGTAGGCCAGCACGAAGGAGACCATCACGCCGGCCGCGCCGGGCGTGGGCAGGCCCTGGAAATAATCCTTGGAGTCCCCGCCGAAATGCGATTTCAGGTTGAAGCGGGCCAGGCGCAGCGCGCCGCACAGGACGTAAAGGAAGGCCACCGGGTAGCCCCAGACGCCGTAATCCTTAAGCACCAGCTTGTACATCAGGTAAGCCGGGGCTATGCAGAAGGACATCCAGTCCGAGAGGGAGTCTATTTCCACGCCGAAGGAACTCTCGCCGTGCACCAGGCGCGCCACGCGGCCGTCCAGCATGTCCATGGCGTAGGAGACCACAATGAACCAGGCCGCCTGCACGAACTTGCCTTCCGAGGCCAGCAAAATGGCGAAGAAGCCGAAGGCCATATTGGCGATGGTGAAGATGGAGGGCAGCACGATCGCCCCGGTCTTCTTCAGCTTGACCATGTCGATACGCTTTCTTTCGTGTATCTCTTCCATGAGATTACCAGAGGGCGAGGGCGGTTTCGGCGCCTTGCACTTTGTCGCCGGGCTTTACGAGGACGCGCGCTGTGTCCGGCAGATAAACGGCCACCTGCGACCCGAAGTAGATCATGCCGATGCGCTCGCCCTGGCGGACCGTGTCGCCTTCCTTGACGTAGGAGGCTATGCGCCGCGCTATGGAGCCGGTGATCTGCTCCACTTCGATAAAGCGGCCGTATTCCCCGTCGATGCGCGTGAGGTTGCGCTCGTTCCGGGCGGCCTCGGGTTTATAGGCTATGGCGAAACTGCCTTTGGTATATTTGCTCCTGGTGATCTTGCCTTCCATCGGGGCGCGCTGCACGTGCACGTTGAGCACGGAGAGGAAGATGCGGACCACGGTTATCCCGGGGGTCCCTTCGTTCTTGACGGCCAGCACGGTGCCGTCGGCCGGGCAGGCTATTTCGCCGGGGGCGAAGACCTTGTCCCGCTCCGGGTCGCGGAAGAAATAGGCCGAGAAAGCGGCGAAAGCCAGACCCAGGAAAAACAAGGGCAGGCCCAGCGGCCGCGACCAGACGGCGAGCATGCCGCCGACGGCCGCGGCGATGGCTCCGCCGGCTATAAGTTTTATCCCTTCAGGCGCAAATCCCATAGTCTACCTCCGGAAAATTACAGCGAAGATTTAAAGTGGGCAAGGCGGGACTCGAACCCGCACGGCCATAAGGCCAACTGATTTTAAGTCAGTCGCGTCTACCAGTTCCGCCACAAGCCCTGCACAGCATAGACACTTAAGGCTTATTATTCGTAACTGCTCAGGTAGCCAGAAGCCAGAATTCAGAAGCCAGGAGTCAGAAAACCGCCGGAGGCTTGTTCGTAGTCGGCCATTCTGAATTCTGTCTACTGAATTCTGTCTACCTGAGTAGTTACTATTATTCTACAAATTTTACCGGATGTCCTTGCGCAGCTCGGCCTGGGCCATATTCTGGAAAGTTTCGCAGGTCATGGTTTTCACGCCCTCCACGGAGGCGCGGTCGCGCAGGCCGTTGTCCGAAGTGACTATTATGGCGCGTATCCCCTCGGTCTGCATGAAATAGCCGCGCTCCACCAGCATCTCGTCGGCCGGCTCGGAATCGCTGTAATAAACGGTGACAGAGGGGCCCGCGGCGCCGGACTTGCGGTAGGGCCCGTCGAAGACCACGCGGAAGCACGAGGCCCGCAGGGTTTCGGTCCGGGAAACCTCGCCCAGCCAGCGCATGAACTCCCGCTCCAGCTCCTCCGGGGAGGAGCCCCCGGCTTTTTCCCAGAACCGCAGGGAAAAATTGGAACCGTCCAGCAGGTAGACGGTGGGCTTCGTGGAAAGTCTTTTCATGCATTCATCCTGCAGCGCGGCGCTCAGGCCCTTATCCCGATGGCCAGGCCTTCCCCGGCGGGGATGACAGCGGAAGAAACGAAGCGGCCCGAGTCGAACAGGACGTGGAAGAATTCCCTCATGGCGCGCCCGGCGGAGTTCGCGGCCTGGCCGCCGCCTTCTCCGGCCGGAGCTTCTTTAGGGAACGCGCCGGCGGCTGCGAGCAGGCCGCCCGGCCTGAGGTTCGCGGCGGCCCAGCGCAGGTAGGCCGGGTAATTCTCCATATCCGCGTCTATGAAGCAGAAATCGAAGGGCGCCAGCTTGGCCAGGGTTTTAAGGCTTTCAAGCGCCGGACCGTCCATAACGGTCACTTTCCGCGTAAGGCCGGAAGCCTCTATGCCTTCCTTGGCCGCGTTCACGCAGGCGGGGTCCTTCTCAAGCGAATAGAGCCTGCCGCCCTCCGGCAGACCGCGGGCTATCCAATGGGCGGAGTAGCCGTAAAGAGAGCCTATCTCTACCGCTTTCCTGGCGCCGGAAAGCCTGGCCAGGGTTTCGAGCAGCCGCCCCTCCATCGCCGAAACGGAGGAGGCGGGCAGACCGGCCTGGTCCATGGCCTTAACGACGTGAGCGGCATAGCCCTTGTCGGCCGCTGTAAGCGCGGCAAAGTAAGCCGCAAGTTCGGGATGGCGGCCGAGGCAGGAGAACATACCGGGTTTTTCTTCGTTCATATTTTGTAACTCAGGTAGATAGAATTCAGTAGTCAGAATGGCCGACTACGAACAAGCCTCCGGCGGTTTTCTGACTCCTGGCTTCTGAATTCTGGCTTCTGTCTACCTAAGTAGTTACCATATTTTACAAAATATACGGGCCATATTTTTTCCGCAGTTTCCGTTGCTTTCTTTCCCCTCTTATGCTATATTTCAATATCTATGGCAACCCCTATCAAGTTCGGCACCTCCGGCTGGCGGGCCGTCATCGGCGAAGATCTGACCCTTTCGAGCCTGCGCCGCGTAGCCCACGCGGTAGCGGAGCATGTGAACGATAATAAAGAGTACGGCTATAAAGGCGAGGAGTACCTGCTTAACCTGCGCAAAGCTGGCAAACCCGCGCCCAAGACCGCGAGGATAATAATAGGCTACGACACCCGCTACCTCTCCGAGGATTTCGCGAAGAACGTGGCCGAGGCCCTGGCCGCAGAAAGCATAACCGCCGTCATCTCCAACATAGAAGCCCCCACGCCGGTAGTGGCCTGGGAAGTCATGCGCAATAACGCTTCGGGCGGCGTGATGATCACCGCCAGCCACAACCCCCCCCATTATAACGGCTTCAAGTGGACGCCCTACTGGGGCGGCCCCGCCCTGCCGGAAATAACCAATGACCTGGAAGCCAGGGTGCAGGGGCTGACCATAGCCGAGGTGGAGAAACACATCCCTTTCGAGCACGGCGTGACGGCCGGCATCATCAAGGTGGAGGATTTCCACGCCAACTATTTCAAACAGCTCGACACCCTGCTGGACCTGGGCGCGATAAAGAAGGCCGGGCTCAAGATAGCCGCGGACTCCGTCAACGGCGCCGCGCGCACCTACCTGCGGCCCGTCCTGGAAAAAGCCGGCGCCAAAGTGCTGGGCCTGCGCGAAGAGCGCGACGTGCTTTTCGGCGGCCGCGCCCCCGACACCGATTCGGAGAACCTCAAGGTCCTGCGCGAGACCGTGCTGAAGAACAAGCTCAACCTGGGCCTCGCCTGCGACGGTGACGCCGACCGCTTCGGGATAATCGATTCCGACGGCGCCTGGATCTCCCCCAATTTGGTGCTGGGCCTGGTCCTGGAGCACCTGGTGAAGAACCGCGGCCTGAAGGGCAAGTTCGCCCGCTCGGTCATGACCTCCCATTTCGCGGACGCGATAGCGCGCCACCACGGGCTGGAAGTGCGCGAGACCGCCGTGGGCTTCAAGCACATAGGGAATCTCCTGCGCACCGGCCAGTACCTGCTGGGCGGCGAAGAGTCCGGCGGCCTGTCGATCATGAACCACGTGCCCGAGAAGGACGGCATCCTGGCCTGCCTGCTCATCGCGGAGCTGGTGGCCTACGAGCGCAAGCCCATCAAGAAGATCCTGGCCGACCTGAACAAGCGCGTCGGCAATTTCGTGAATTCCAGGGTGAACCTGAAGCTGGACCGCAATCTCAATATGGACGTCCTGGTGGAGCGCCTGCGGGTCAACCCGCCGCTGAACCTGGCCGGGGCCTCGGTCTGGCGCATAGACCATACCGACGGCTTCAAGTTCATCATGAAGGACGGCAGCTGGCTGGGCCTGCGCCCCTCCGGCACCGAACCCCTGGTGCGCATTTACGCCGAAGCCCCCACCGCCCAGAAAACCGCGGCCCTTAACGAGGCCGGCAAAAAAATAATGAGCGGGAAGTTCTAAGGAGAAAAAATGGACTCTAAAATAAAGAAGATCACCGCGAGGGAAATCCTCGACTCCCGCGGTTTCCCCACCGTCGAGACCGACATATTCCTGACGGACGGGTCGTTCGGTCGCGCGGCGGTGCCGAGCGGCGCCTCCACCGGCACCCACGAAGCGCTGGAAATGCGCGACGGCGGCAAGCGCTACCTGGGCAAGGGCGTGACCAAGGCCGTGGAGAACGTGAACAAGGCCATAGCCGCGGAGATCACCGGCCTGAAGGCCGAGCAGATCAAGATAGACGAGATGATGATAAAGCTAGACGACACCCAGACCAAGAGCAAGCTGGGCGCCAACGCCATCCTCTCCGTCTCCCTGGCGCTCGCCCGCGCCGGCGCCGAGTCCGCTAAGCTGCCCCTTTATGCCTATATCCGCAAGGCCTACGGCCTCAGGCACAAGGATTTCATCATCCCGGCCCCGATGATGAACATCATCAACGGCGGCAAGCACGCGGACTCCGGCATCAGCATCCAGGAGTTCATGATAGTCCCCACCGGCGCGCCGCATTTCACCGACGCCATCCGCATAGGCTGCGAGATCTACCACACGCTCAAGAAGGTCCTGACCAAGGCCGGCTACAGCACGTCCGTAGGCGACGAGGGCGGCTTCGCCCCGAAGATCTTCACGCATGAGGCCGTGCTGGAGACCATCTGCAACGCCATAAAAGACGCGGGCTACACCTTCAAGGAAGTGCAGATCGCCCTGGACTCCGCCGCCAGCGAGTTCTTCCAGAACGACCGCTACGTGTTCGAGGGCTCCAACCTGAGCTACCAGGAGCTTACCTCCAAATACACCGAGTGGAAGAAGCATTTCCCGCTCATCTCCTACGAAGACCCACTCGCCGAGGACGACTGGGAAGGCTGGGACCACTTTACCAAGCACCTGGGCAAGAAAGCCCGCGTGGTGGGCGACGACCTGTTCGTCACCAACCCCGAGCGCCTGAAGAAAGGCCTGGAGGAAGGCGTCGGCAACGCCATCCTGATAAAGCTTAACCAGATAGGCTCGCTGACCGAGACCATCCGCGTGATAGAAATGGCACACAAGGCCAATTACGCCACCGTGATCTCCCACCGCTCCGGCGAGACGGAAGACTCCTTTATAGCGGACCTGGCCGTGGCCACCAATGCCGGAGCCATCAAGACCGGCGCGCCTTGCCGCTCCGAGCGCAATTGCAAGTATAACCAGCTCATCCGCATAGAGGAAGAGCTGGGCAGGAAGGCCCGCTACGCCAAGGACAGCGTTTTTAGGTGCAGGGTATAGGGTGGAGGGGAGAGGGTAGAGCGCGGAAACCTCACAGTGTTTCAGCGTCCTTTAGTTCTTCCGTCCGCTTTTACTCTACCCTAAACCCTCTCCCCTCTGCCCTTCAGCGATGAAACCCGTCCGCTTTCAATTCAAGCTGAAATACCTGGCCATACTGGCGCTGGCCGCGCTTTTGCTCGGAAACAGGGGCTTCCACAGCCTGCTCAGGAATTACCGGGAATACTCCAGGCTTAAATCGGAAAAAACGCAGTTGGAGCTGCAGCGCAGGGACCTTGAGAGAAAATTAGTTGAAGTAAGCAAGAAGCCCGCTATAGAGCAGGCAGCCCGCGCCGGGCTGGGCCTGATAAAGCCGGACGAGACCGAATACCGCTTCCCGGCGCCGCAGGAGTCCGACAAATGAAGACACGCCAGTTTAAGCTCGGCCCGATGGATAATTTCGCCTACCTGCTCTGGAACGAGAACACGAAGGAAGCCGCCGTGATAGACCCGTGCTGGCAGCCGGAGAAGCTGGGAGAATTTTTAAAGAAAGAAGGGCTGAAGCTGCAGTGCTTGCTGCTGACCCACGCGCATCCGGACCACGTGAACGGAGTGCCTTTTTTCACCCTGGCCGACAATGACCTGCCGGTCTACCTGCACGAAGCCGACCATTTCATGCTTGAGGGAAAGCCGCCCAGGCTCCTCGCCGTGCAGGACGGCGAGAAAATAGAGGCGGGAACGCTCACGATCGGAGTTCTGCATACGCCCGGTCATACGCCCGGCTCGGTCTGCTACCAGGCCGGCGGCGGGGTCTATACCGGCGACACGCTTTTCGTGGGAGAATGCGGCCGCGTGGACCTGCCCGGTTCGAGCGCCGAAGCCTTGTACGACAGCTTCGTGAAGCTGGCGGGCATGCCGGACGGCGCGGCGGTCTATCCAGGCCATTCCTATAACGGGGATAAATCCACTTTCGGAGTGCAGAAGGAATACAACCTCTACCTTAAGCTGGCCCGGGCCGGCCGCCGCGACGAGTTCCTGAAGGCGGTAAACGGCAGTTGATAGGTTGATAGAGTGGGGAACGGCAGTTGATAGAGTATTTAGCCAACCTATCAACTTTATCAACTTGTCAACTTATTTACTGTCCTTGGCTTCTATGCATCCCATAATTCTCCAGCTTGGCTCCTTTGAACTGCCTGCCTAC
>CAMTWW010000251.1:0-1818 GCA_947085555.1 uncultured Elusimicrobia bacterium
GAGAACTACACCACCCCGCGCGAGATGGCCTCGCTTTTTAAGCGTATTTACGCGGGAGAGCTGGTGGACAGGGGGGCCAGCGAGTTCATGCTGGACGTGCTAAAGCGCACCAAGAGCCGCAGCCGCCTGCGCAAAGGCCTGCCGCTGGGCTGGGAGATAGGCCATAAGACCGGCCTGCTGCGCAAGTCCTGCCACGACGTGGGTATAGTGTTTTCGCCGCGCGGGGACTACGTGATAGCGGTGCTTACCAGTGAAGCCGCAAGTTACGCCGCGGCCAAGGATTTCATCTCAAAAGTGGCGAAGTTGACCTACCAGTACTACAAGATAGACTCCGACTACGCCGGGGCCCCGCTAGTTCAGACCGCCGGCTAGGGCCAGAAGCTAGAAGCCAGAAGTCAGAATTCAGAAGCCAGAATGTGAACGCCGGCAACCAGATGAAGTTCCGTTATTCTGACTTCTGGCTTCTTACTTCTGACTCCTGTAGTTACAGTGATTTACTATGACTAAAAATAAAACTCTGGAACTTCTCGCGCCGGCTAAAGACCTGGCCACCGGCCTAGACGCCGTCAACTGCGGCGCCGACGCGGTCTACATAGGCGCGGAGCATTTCGGCGCCCGCGCGTCGGCGGGCAATACCCTGGCGGACATAGAGAAGCTGGCCGCCTACGCCCACAGATACCGCGCTAAGGTCTACGCCGCGGTGAACACCATCTTAAGCGACGAGGAGCTGCCGCGCGCCCAAAAGCTGCTCGCCGGGCTCTGGGAAGCCGGGGCGGACGCGGCGATCATCCAGGACATGGGCCTGCTAGAGACCGCCCTGCCGCCGATACCTCTGATCGCCAGTACACAGACGAATAATACCACCCCCGGGAAGGTGCTGTTCCTGGAAAAGGCCGGCTTCAAGCGCGTCATCCTGGCCCGCGAGCTCACCCTGGAGGAGATAAAGGCCATAAGGGCCAAAACTTCAGTAGAGCTGGAATTTTTCGTGCACGGCGCCCTGTGCGTCTCTTACAGCGGGCAGTGCTATCTCAGCTGCGCGCTGGGCGGGCGCAGCGGCAACCGGGGCGAATGCGCCCAGCCCTGCCGCAAACCCTACACGCTCAAGGATCCCGCCGGCGAGACTATCGCCGTAAACAAGCATCTGCTTTCCCTTAAGGACCTGAACCTCTCCCGGAGGCTGGGCAATCTCGTGGACGCGGGGATAACCGCTTTCAAGATAGAGGGCCGCCTGAAGGACAGGGACTATGTGCGCAATATAACCGCCTTCTACCGCCGCGAGCTCGACAAGGTCATGGCCAGGAAAGGTTATTCGCGCCCTTCGCTGGGCAGGAGCATCGCCGCCTTCGAGCCCAACCCGGCCAAGACCTTCAACCGGGGCTATACCGAGTTCTTCCTGGACGGGAACCCCATGGACGTAGCCTCGCCCGATACGCCCAAGTTCGTAGGCGAGCCGCTGGGCCGGGTCTCCGATATCAAGAACGGCTCCTTCAGGCTGCATAATTCGGAGCGGCTGCATCCCGGCGACGGCATAACCTTCTTCGACAAGGACGGCGCCCTGTCCGGCTCGCTGGTGAACGGGGTTAAAGAAGGGCGGGTGCGCGCCGACAATTTGAAAGGGATGGACAACGGCACCGACGTCTACCGGAACCTGGACAAGGAATTCCTTAAGGCCGTGGAGCGGGACGGCGCGCGCCGCAAGTTCGCGCTGCGGCTGGAATTCTCCGACTATGAGGGCGGCCTGGAATTAAAGGCTTCCGACGAACGGGGGGCTTCCGCCTCGGTGAAGCTGCGCGGGGTCAAAACTCCGGCCGAGAAGCC
>CAMTWW010000252.1:0-6798 GCA_947085555.1 uncultured Elusimicrobia bacterium
GCCTTGATACGGCACAAGATAGTGGCGGGGCGCCACGGGCATAGCCTTGTGCCGTAACAAGAGCTATGCCCCACACAGAGCTAATTCGCCGCCTTCCTTTTTGCCGTCAGGGGAAAAGACAGGGCCAGCCAGAGCACGGAGAAAACCGCCCCCAGGGCGGGGTAGAAACCCGGGGCTATGGAGCCCAGGGTTTTAAGCCCGGAGGCGAAGGTGGCAGTGAGGCCTTTGGCGAAGCGGTAGGTGAAGGCGTCGGCTATCTGCTTGGCGCGGTAGCGGGTATCGTAGGAGAAAGGGATATACAGGGTTTCCTTAGAAGCGCGGAAGATGGAATAGTCCATTCCCTTGAACAGCAGGAAGGCGGTAGAGGCCAGGCCCAGCGTGGGGTTTATGAAGAGAAGCAGACAGGTGACGATATGCACGGCCGGGATGGCGGTAAGTATGCCGCGCTGCGGGATATAGCGCAGCAGGAAGGGGGTGGCCAGGAACTGCATGGAGAAGGAGAAGATATTCACGTTCATCCAGAAGCGACCGAGATAAGCCGTGCGCTCGTCCTTCAGCGGCATGAAGTCCTGCACCAGCTGCGTGAAGCGGAAGTCCAGCGCGGTGGCCACGACCTGCGCGGAAAAGATGGTGAAAGCGATAAACAGCACGGTGCGGTTCTCAAGCAGTATACTCAGACGGAGGTGTCCTTTTTTACCCCCCGCCTCGTCCTCCGCCGGCTTCGGCTCCCCCGCTTTGTTGTAGCCTATCCAGAAAAGCGCGGCCGCCGGCAGTATGATGACTGCGGCAAAGACCACGAAAGTCTCCGTGCCGAGGCCCACCGCGTACTTCCCCAGCAGCCAGCCTCCCGCCAGCGAGCCCAGCGCCCCGAGGCCTGCCACCGGCCCGTTGAAAACCTTGCCTTCTTCGTCCTTGAGCACGCTGTTGACGAAAGACCAGTACTGCTCGGAGATTATGACGACATAGGATTCTTTGAAGACCAGGAGGAGGAAGACCAGCCACTTCCCGGCGTGGCCGAGCAGCAGCCAGGCGAGCAGGAAGAAGGCGGCGCTGGAGAGCATGGAGACGGCCATGGCTTTTTTGGCGCCTACGGCGGAGAGGAGGCGGCCGTAGGCGTAGATCATGGCGGCCATCATGAAGGGGACGCAGGCTATGGCATAGGGTTTCCTGGCGGCGCCGAACTGGTCGATGAAGAGGGATTCGGCGGGCGAGCGGATGAACTCGTAGCCGCAGAAGAGGAACATGGCCGAAAGCCCGGCCAGGAATACGGCCCCGGCCACATGGCGGCCCCTTTCGGTCTGAAGCGCGGCTAGAAGCGTAGACATGGTAGGTATTATCCCAATCTTGCCTTTTTCCGAGAACGTCACGTAAAGGGCATCCGAGTTCGGCGCAACGACGTCATGGAGCCTGCCGATATTGCAAAGTGCCATTCGTAACACACAACTTAATTGCAATTAAGTTGTGTGTCACCTTATCCCATGAGGTTTTCTTCGTGCTCTCACTTTTGAAGATCTTGAAGCAATTTTGATCACCGTGTCGACGAGATTTGAGATCCCCTTTTCCACTTCGGTGATGCACTGCGCCGACATATATGCCGGAGTGGACACGAAAAGATTTTTTTCATCCACACATATTTCCGTCGCCCGGCAGGAAACATGTTCGGCCCCCATTTTTTCAAGTTTGGCGGCCGTAACGGGATCCGCGCCAATAGTGAGTCTGGGTTTCACCTTCGGGTCTCTTCTGAAGACCGCGGCGCAGATGACAGGCGCAATGCAGACAAATCCCACGGGTTTGCGGGCCGCGTGCATATCTTTAACCAGTTTTGAAACGTCGGGATCGACCGCGCAGTTTTCTCCTTTGACCGCGAAATCGCAGAGATTTTTGGCGGCCCCGTATCCACCGGGAAAGATAAGAGCGTCCAGGTCATTCTCTCCGACTTCCTTTATGTCCTTTATATTTCCCCTGGCTATGCGCGCTGATTCCGTTATCACGTTCCTTTTTTCCGGAGAAGTTTCGTCCGTCAAATGATTTATGACATCCATCTGGTTTAAATCGGCCGCCATGAACACCGGATCCGCCGAGTTTTTTCTTATCGCAAGCAGTGTCAGCACGGATTCATGAATCTCTGACCCGTCCTTCACCCCGCAACCAGCCAGCACTATTCCTATTTTCATATATCGCTTCCTCCTGATATTAAAGATTATAGTAATAAAAAGCCGGCCGGAGGGTCCGCTCAACGGAGTTTTCGGCGGCGCTGCCACCCGGTATAAGCATATTGACTTCGTGACTCATATATGATACACTATATATAGGAAAGGAGGCTTCTTATGCTACAACCGCGTATAATCTGCTCTGTAGAGCGCCCACTCTACAATATGCTTGTCGCTTCAGCTAAAATGTCTGGAGTGTCTGTATCCTTTAAAACCCGGTGTTTGCTCCAAAAAGCCATCGAACTTGAGGAAGATGATGCACTTTTGCAAACCGCTAAACAACGTGATGCCACATGGAATAATAAAAAGGCGCTTTCCCATGTGGATTTTTGGGGCTCCGCACCAAAAAAACGGGTTAAAAAGTGTTCACATTAAACTATCACCCCGACGCCAAGGCTGGAATAATCTCTATCCCCGCCAATATGAAGGCGCGTATTCGCAAGGCGATAGAAACCAGGCTGACCACTGCCCCTGATAAATACGGCAAGCCGTTAAGCGGCTCTTTGTCCGGACACAGGCGCCTTAGAGTCGGTGATTGTAGAGTAATTTACCGGGTCGTGGGCGACATTGTGCGTATACTTGAAATAGCCTATCGCGGCAATGTAAGTCATTACGATTAACCAGGCCCGGCCAGGTTAACAAAACCGCCGGGCTGCCCCGGCGGTTTTGCATTGCTTGTTGACGCTGCTCTACTGCAAGTTCAGTTTATCGCTATGAATATAACCCTCGGTCCAATCCCCAGCGCTTACTTCGGACTTGCGGACCTTATAATAATTTCCCTTTGTTTCGGTTATTATGACTTTATCGCCGCGATTTAGCGCAGTCACCTTGACGGGGAACCACACGGAGGCTTTTTTCGTTACCCAGGTGTCATCCTCTGCCACAATGCCGACCTTATTGGAGTTTGTTCTCGAATACGGCTGGCGGAGATCGCCGACAATCTTGCCTTTTTCCGAGAACGTCACGTAAAGGGCATCCGAGTTCGGCGCAACGACGTCATGGAGCCTGCCGATATTGAGGTTCAGCACGGCGTTCGCCCGGCCGCCCACCCCGTCGGCGCGCAGGCCGGGAACAAGGACTATCTCCCCGCGCTCGCTCTTCACCGCTATGGCGACGGCGTCCGATTTCTGGAAACCTAAGTTCCTTACTTCGGCCTTCATCATTATATTCTCGCCCGCCTCGAACTTGCCGTTATTGTTTTCGTCGTAGAACACGATGTCGAACACCTTCAGTACCGCGTTCTCGCTGTAATACCTGTCCGCCGCCGCGATGCCGGACTGTTTGCCGGCGTCAAAGGCGCCGGGATACACCTCGGCCGCCGTCTTCTCGTAGCCCGCCTTGTAGCCGCGCTTCGTCTGTTCGGCGGAGCCGGCCGCGAAACCTTCCTTTTGGCCGGCAGCCCTGCCGTTACTCATGCCTTGAGCCCGCTGTTCCGCGTATTCCCTGTTGCTGTATTCACTATAGTAGGCGCGGTAGGCCGAGTTATACGACGCCGAATAAGCCTCCTGGTATCCCTGCTCCTTTCCTTCGGCATAGCCGTTGCGGTAGCTAATCGAGTACTGCGAGTCGTAGGCCCACCTGTATGCCCTATGGTAGCTCTCGTTATAGCCTTCCCGCTCGGCGTCATCGTACGCCCGCCGGTAGCTCCTTTGATAGCCCTCTTTATAACCTTTATCATAGGCCTGTCTCTCTTCCGGAGTCGCATACCCTTTGCGGGCCAGCTCTATAGGAAACTCCATTGCGCGCAGCGTCAGGGCGTTTTTCTCAAAGGCTCCACTCATGGCTTTCATGGCGGTAAAAGAGTTTTCTAGCTCGAGTTCGCGCTGGCTGAAACCGGCCCGATAGCCGGCCTTCCGCCCGTTCTCGGCCTCTATGACCGCCGCATCGGCCTGGCCCTTCGCGTATCCTGAACTGTAGGAAGCGGCGTCCTGCAGCCCCAGTTCTTTCGCATCGGCATAGGTGATGTTGTAACCGCTGGTATATCCCGCGTCATAGCAGCGGCGCTCGCCGGCCCGGATCCCGTTATTGGTTCCGGTCTTCTGGCCTTCCCTGCTCCCATTCAGTGTTCCCGCCGACTGATCAACGCCCCAACCGTCCCTCCTGCCTGCGGCCCGGCCCGCGAAATCGCCTTCGCTATGGCCTTTCCTGCGTCCGTCCCATTCTCCGTCACGGATACCCTCCGCGTGGCCTTCCCGCCTTCCTTCCCTGGTTCCCTTTTCAGAACCATCCCTCAGGCCATCTCTGTACGCGTGGCTGGTATCTACCGGCGCAGACGGCTGGGGAGGTTGGGGCGGCTGCACGGGAGGTTGGGGCGGCTGCACGGGAGGGCCGGGATGCCACCCATTGGGCGGCCGTTTACCTTGAAAATCTTTCTGTTCCTGAAAGATTTCCCTGACACTGTCGTTAGCCTCCGACAGTTGCATGACAGACCCGTCGCTTGAGGCAAAGATCGCGCCCGAGGCTATCAGAAGAGCTGGAAACAACGTCGCCGCGCAGAATGTTTTTTTCATTAATATACCCCACATGTCCAGAATTTTCCGTAGATTGTCGATCAGATAAGATATTGTAGCCGAATCTTCACTGTGTAGATAGAGCAGAAAGGCCCAGAGCTGCGGTGAAAAATGGCGCGCCGGCTATAGGCCCTTTGTCCCCAGGTCGGAATCTCAGATTATCCGATGTGAGATGAGCATGAAACTGGCTTCGGTTTGAAAAAGCGCTGTTTTCCGTCCATAATCTATAACCGCATTCCGGGCAGAGGCAGCGCGCGGCGCGAAGGCTCAGTATTTGAACTGGCCTTTCTCGTAGATGGTGACTTTTTTGCCGGTCTTGAGGGTGGCCGTTACCTTTTTATCTTCGGTGTTTATCAGGTCCCAGTGGACGGCGGAATCGTTGTAACCGAGGGCGGCTTTTTTAGCCTTGTCGAGTTTGGCGACATTGCCGGTGTAGGTGTCGCTGTAGGAGTTGCCGATGGCGACGTGGCAGTTGCCGTGTTTGCCGCCGTGGTTCTCGTCGAACAGGGTATCGGCCATGAACTTGTTTATGCGGGAGAAGCGGCGGTCGGTGAGGGAATACTCGCCCAGCTGGGAGGCGCCTTTATCGGTGGCCATTATTTTTTTAACGTAGTCTTCGCCTTTTTTAGCGGAGATCTTTACGGCGCGGCCCTCCTTGAATTCAAGGCTGATCTCCTCCACGTAGTTGCCGCCGCGGAAGGCGGGGAGGTTGGCGAAGTAGCGGCCGCGGGTGCCGCGCCAGTCGGGGGAGGTGAAGATCTCGAAGCTGGGGATATTGTGGCCGCTGACTCCCAGGAACTTGCGCTGCTCGCCCAGCTTTACCTCCAGGTCCATGGACTTGGACTCGGTGCGGATGGTGTCTATGCCGAGGCCGCTGATCCATTTCTTTATCTGCAGCGTATCTTTGTAGATCTGTCCCCATTTTTTAGCGGGGTTCGGTTCGTTGAGGTAGCAGGCTTTGGCTATCTGTGCGGCGTATTCCTTTACTGAGAGCCTGGCCTGTTTTGCCAGTTCTCCGGTGGGGTAGGTGCAGAGGGTCCAGGAGAACTTGCCCTTTTCCTCGCGCTCGTCGCGGATCCTGAACAGGGGCTTGCGGGCGAGGGCCACCTGGGACTGCCGTTTGGTGTCTATGCCCTTGAGGTGCGTCAGCGAGGCCGGGGCGTGGATGAAGATGTAGCCGTTGAGGTTATTGTAGAGCTCCTTGTCCCAGGACGGCAGGAAGGCGCGCTGCTTATCATCGGAAAATTGATAAAAGTCCCGCTCCAGCGCAGGACTCTGCAGGAAATTAAAGATTACGTTGAACTTGCGCTGCACCAGCTTGCGGTACACTATCTCGCCGAGTTCGCGGGCCTCGAGGTCGCAGCGCAGCAGTACGTTATCGTATTTTTTGAAAGCGGCGCGGCGGGCGGTGGTAAGCCCCCAGATAAGGGTGTCCGCGTATTTTTCAAGCTGGATTTTAGAGAGCACGCTCATGTTGGCCTCCGTGGCTGTATTTAGGTAGAACTGCTTTTAATTATATGTAATTGTCAATGCCCGCAAAAGGCCTTTTTTTGTATGATTGGAGGTATGCGACTAAAAGAACTTATCCGGGTGATCATAACCGAAGAGATGGCGGACGTTTCCGTTTACAACGTGGACGCCGGACTTTACTGCTCCCATGAAAAGATCGGCGACAAGCTCTGGGAACTTTATACCAGGATCTCCCATGATAAGAAAACGAGGCTCAAGTCCCTCAGCAGGATTTCCAAGGAAGGGGTCGGCTTCCGCCAGCGGAAAACGGTAGGCGCCTGTTCGATAGAGGCCTCCCTCCGGATCCACGAAGACCGCGCGAAGAAAAGGGTGCTGCTCTACCGCGCCCTTCTGAAACTGCTGGACAATCCGGAGTCGCGGGAAATGGTAAAAGAAATAATCCCCAGGGAAAAAGGTTATTTGGCGGCCCTGACGGAGCTGCGCGCTGAATTGAAGGATTAGTATAGCGTTTCGCTGATAGCTATGCATTTGAAGGCTCAGATTTGAGGCGGATGCGAGGCGCGACGAGCGAGCATACCGGTGGTCTGTGAGCGAGGAGCAACGAAGCA
>CAMTWW010000253.1:0-8492 GCA_947085555.1 uncultured Elusimicrobia bacterium
ATCTGGGTCATGATATTATTCTCGCGCTCTGTGAAGATAAAATCCACGCCGAAAGCCCGGGCCACTTCGTGCCCTATTATAAGGCCGCCCATGGCCGGGGACAGGATAAGGTCCGGTTTGGACCATTTCCACCCTGCCGCCAGGGCAGCGCCCATTTTCCCCGCCCAGGCCGGGTTTTTAAGGGCAAGGGCGCACTGCACGTAATTGGGGCTGTGCAAGCCGGAGGAAAGAAGGAAATGGCCTTCCAGGTAAGCTCCGCAGAAAGGGAGATAAGTATTAAGTTCTGTCTCTTCCATTATTTAAGGTCCTCCAGTATCGCCGCCGCCGCGGCGGCCGGGTCTTTGGCCGCGATTATGGGCCTGCCTACGACTATAAAGTCCGAACCGGCGGCCCGGGCCGCGGCGGGCGTCACGGCGCGCTGCTGGTCGTCGCCGAGAGACTCCGGCCTGATACCGGGGGTGATGAACCTGAGCTTACCTTCGAACTGCTTTTTGAACCGGGCGGCCTCGAGCGGCGAGCAGACCACGCCGTCGGCGCCGTTCTCGATCCCCATCGTAGCGAGATTTTTCACCGTCTTATTTATGCCGCAACGGTAGCCGGAGCGGAAGAGGTTATATTCATTAAAACTGGTAAGCACGCTTATGCCCCAGAGCTTCGGGCGCTTCTCAAGTTCGGCGCAGGCCTTGAGCATCTCCGGGCCGCCGGAGAGGTGCAGCGAAACGGAGTACACGCCCAGGGCGGCCGCGTTCTTCACGGCGTGCTTGACGGTATTGGGGATGTCGTGGAACTTGAGGTCCAGGAAGACCCTGCCACCGCGCTTATGCGCCAGGTCCACCGCTGCCGGCCCGGCGGCGGTAAAGAGCGCGGAGCCGATCTTGAAATACTTCACCTGCCCCTCCAGCTTCTCGATAAGGCTCCCGGCGGCCTTCAGCGTGTCGGTATCAAGCGCAACGATAAGTTCGGTTTTATGCATATTAGCGGCGGCGGGGATGCCAGTGGTGTTTTTCCAGGTATTCGAGGATCTCTTTTACAAGGAAGGGGCCTTCGTAGACGAGGCCGGAGTAGACCTGGACCAGGTCGGCGCCGAGATCTAATTTCTCCAGGGCGGTATGGCCGTCGAAGATGCCGCCGGAACCGATGAGGGGGACTTTGCCTTTCACCAGGGCCGCCGTTTTCGAGAGCGTCGCGTTAGAAAGCCCGCGAAGGGGCTTGCCGCTCAAGCCGCCCTCGTAGGACCGCCAGTAGGCCGGCACTGCGGAGCGGTTCACCGTGGTGTTCGTGGCTATCAGGCCGAAATTCTTTTCCACCGCCAGCGCCGCCGCGGATTCCAGGTCCTTGTCTTCCAGGTCCGGGGCTATCTTCACGAAGAAAGGCTTCACTTTTTTCTGCCCCGAGGCGTAATCCAGCATGGGCTCCACGAGGCGCTTCAATTTCTCACCACTCTGGAGGGAGCGCAGCTGGAGCGTGTTGGGGGAACTTATGTTCACCGCGAAATAGTCGCCGTAGTCGTACATTATCTTGAGGGTTTCCAGATAATTCCTGGGAGCCTCGTCTATGGAGCAGTCGGCGTTCTTCCCGACGCTGATGCCCACCGGCGCCGGCAGGGGCAGCAGCCGCTCCAGCGAGCGGGCCGCGTCGAAGGCGCCGGCATTATTGAAACCCATCCGGTTGATGATCGCCCCGTCGTCATGCAGGCGGAAAAGGCGCGGCTTCGGATTGCCGGGCTGCGGGCGCAGCGTAACGGTGCCAAGCTCCAGGAAACCGAAGCCCAGCCCGGCCAGGAAGCGCGCGGCTTCGCAGTTCTTGTCGAAGCCTGCGGCCAGGCCGACCGGGTTGTGGAATTTTATGCCCGCCACCGTAAGCGGGAAATCTTTGGCCCTGGTCAGCAGGCTCACCATGGAATTTATAAATTCCACGCGCTGGGCGGCGCGGGCGGTCTTTATCACCGCGTCGTGGACCACTTCGGGATTAAGGCTGAAAAGCAGCTGGCGGACGAATTTCCGGTATAGGAATCCCATAGTCGTGTACTATTTTAGCAATATTGCAGCCATTAAGCGGCAGCGCCAGAACAGCGGCGCCGCTGAAATACAGAAGAGTCACCTGCTGGCCGGAAGGCGCGGCTGCGGTCATCAGGGCAGGGGCGGAATATACCGGCGCCGAGGTGGAGATAGACGGCAAGCTGATAACGGCCAGCGGCCCGGTCCCGGCCAGAGAATACGGCAGGGCGCTGGTGGAAGCTTTGAAATAGGGGGAAAATGAGCGGGCCGCGAAGCAGAAGTTTTCAGGTCAAGAAAAAGAAAAATTGAAAATTTCCTTGAAATCGCTCCAGAAGCCCGGGTAGGATTTATCCACGCAACCCGGGTTTCTTATTTCCAGCCCGGGGCAGACTAGCGCCGCCGCCGCCGCCGCCATGGCTATCCGGTGGTCGCCGAAGGTCTCTACGGGTTTAACCGCGGAAAAAGCGGGGCGGCCTGTGATTCTCATGGAGCCGCCCTTGTAGGCGGCCTGAACTCCCAGCGAGGCCAGCAGCGCCAGTGTGCTCTCTATCCTGTCGGATTCCTTGCCGCGCAGGCCCTTTATGCCGCTTATGACCGTTATGCCGCCGGCGCGGGCCGCAAGCAGGGCCAGCAGCGGGACCTCGTCGATCATCGCCGGTATTTCCGCCGCTTTCACGGCGCGGGCTTTAAGGGCGGAAGGCAGGAGCTCTATTTCACCGTAAGGCTCGGGGAAGGCCGCTGCGGCCTTCAGGTTTATGACGGCACCCATTTTCCGCAGGGCGTTTATAAAGCCCAGTCTGGCCGGGTTGAGGCCGCAGGAACAGATCTTCAGCGCCGCGCTTGAAAGGAGGGCGGCGGCTATGAAAGGGGCGGCCGAAGAAATATCGCCGGGTACGCTTAAGGGCCTGGCTGTAAGCGGGGCCGGCTCCAGTTTTATGCGGGGTCCGCTCTGTGTCAGGCGCGCTCCCAGGAGGGCGAGCAGTCTTTCCGTATGGTCCCTGCTCCGGACCTTCTCCGTGATCTCCGTCGTGCCGCCGGCATAAAGCCCGGCCAGCAGCAGCGCGGATTTTATCTGGGCGCTTTCCACTCCGGAGATCTTCCCGCCTTTCAGCCGGGCCGGTCTTATCGTGAGCGGCAGCAGCCCTTTATTCGTCTTAATGTCCGCGCCCAGTTTCTTCAGCGCTCCGGCCAGCCCCTCCATGGGCCTTTTCAGCAGCGAGCCCCGGCCGGTTATCACCGATGAAAAGGCCTGGCCGGCCAGTATGCCGGCCAGCAGGCGGGAAAGGGCGCCGGACTCCCCGGCGTCCAGTTTCGAGACCGGTTTTGCCAGGCCGAGGCCCCGGCCTTCCACTATAAAAGCGTTCCCGTCGCGGCTTACCTTTACGCCCAGCGCTCCCAGGCAGCGGAGGGCGGCCTCGGTATCTTCGCAGCGCAGCGGGTTCTCTATGCGCGCGCTGCCGGCCGCTATGGCCGAGAACAGCAGCGCCCGTATGGTTATGGATTTATCCGGCGGCGGGGTATAGGATTTTATTATTTTAGTTTCGCGCATAGGTCCAGCGCCTTGAAATAAGAGAGCGGGCCTTCGCCTTTGAACTGCGCGCGGCAGACCGGCTTAATGACGGAGAGCTTTCGGAAAGGCTCGCGTTTCGAGATATCGCTCAAATGCACTTCCACCGCCGGGAGCTCAAGCGCCTCTATAGCGTCGCGGATAGCGTAGCTGTAATGGGTGTAGGCCGCCGGGTTTATCACCAGCGCGTCGGCCCAGGCGGCGTTTTCGGTCAGCAGGTCTATTATTCCGCCTTCTGAATTGCTTTGGAAGGCGCGGACTTTAAGGCCGAGCCCCGCCGCATGCTTATTGATCTCCAGGTTAAGCCGGTCCAGCGTGGCCGTGCCGTAAATTTCAGGCTTGCGCCTGCCCAGCAGATGCAGGTTCGGGCCGTGTATCACCAGGATGTTCATTTTAAAGCTCCCTCGAAGGCTTTTTTCAGCAGCGCGGGCTTCAGGTTCTTGACCGCGTACAGGCGCCCGGGCCCCTTTATCAGCAGGAAGCGGTTCCCGGCCCCTCGGGCCTTCTTGTCCCTGGAAACCAGGCCGAGGAAATTACGAAAATCCCGGCGCAAGGGCGGGGCGGGCGGCAGGCGCAGGGCATCCACCAGGGCGCTCAGCCCGGCGAAGTCGGCGCCGCCCAGCAGGCCGGCTTCGCGCGAAGCGATAAGGGCGAAACGCAGGCCGCGCGCCACGGCCTCACCGTGCGGCAGGCGGCCGCCGGACATGGCCTCAAAGGCGTGGCCTGCGGTGTGGCCGAAATTAAGAGCCTCCCTCGGCCCGGTTTCGTCGCGCTCGTCTTTGGCCACCAGCTTCAGCTTATAGGCGGCGCAGGCGCTGACGCAGGCGGTCAGGGCGGCCCTGTCGCCGGAGAGGGTCTTTGAAAGATGGTTTTTTACCGTCCACCTCAAAGCGCCGGGCCCTATCATCGCGTATTTCACCAATTCGCCCGCGCCGGAGCGCAGTTCCGCGTGGGGCAGGGAGTCCAGGAAAGCCGTGTCGCAGACGGCCAGAGCGGGCTGGTGGAAAGTCCCGGCTATGTTCTTGGCGCCGCCGAGGTTCACGGCGGTCTTGCCGCCCAGCCCCGCGTCTATCTGGGCCAGGAAGGTGGTGGGCACGCTGATCCAGTTTATGCCCCGCATATAGATGGAGGCCGCGAAGCCGGCCAGGTCGGTGACCGCCCCGCCGCCGGCCGCGATTATCAGGGAATTGCGCGAGAAGCCCTTGTCGAAAAGGAAAGAGCAGAGCCTGCCGGCAACCGCCAGGGTCTTGGCTTTTTCCGATGGGGGCAACCGGAAGTACGAGTGCGGGGCCCCGCCTTCGGGGAACAGTGTCAAAGCTCTGGCCAGCAGGCTGGGCGGGGCGTCCGTTCCGGTGACCAGGCAGAGGTTGTCGGCGGCGCGGAACAGGGCCGGGAATCCTGCCGGTACGTTCGCCATATCCCGGCCAAGGGCCGCTTTTATCGCCCGGGAACTCCTAAGAGTATAATAAAAAGTTTTCATTTGCCCAGAGCCTTCTTTATTTTTTCCGCGGCCTGCCGCGGGTTAAGGCCCGCCATGCCGATCTTTATGTCCGCGCGGCGGTAAAATCCGCGGCGCGCCTCATAAAGCCTTTTCGCGCGCGGGAGCGCTTTTTCCCAGGGCCCGTCGAGAAGGGGCCTGCCAGAGCGCTCCGCCAATAGCCTTTTCGCCAGCTTGGGCCAGGGGCAGTCGAGAAAGACCGTCGTTCCCGTCTTTTTCAGCAGGCCTGCCCAGCGCCTGGAGGGATAAACGCCGCCGCCGAGGGCTATTACCTGTCCTCCGCGCGCCGCGAGTTCTTTCAGCAGGGCCGCTTCAAGGCGTCTGAAAACGGCCAGCCCGTCCCTTCTTATGATAACAGCCGGCTTCGCGCCGGTCTTTTTTCTCAGCAGGGCGTCGCTGTCCCGGAAGGGCAGGCCCATAACGGCGGCCAAAGCCCTGCCGGTCAGGGTCTTGCCGGCGCACATGAAGCCGGTCAGGTAGATATTCAGAGCCGGGCGAGGATCTTTCCCGTTCTTTTGCGCCATTCGTTCACCCGCTGTTCCAGTTCCGAAAAAGAATCCCCGCCGAATTTTTCCAGCAGGGCGCCGGCCAGCTCCAGCGCCGCCGTGTGCTCGCCGATCACGGCCGCCGCGAACAGCGCCGTGGTATCCGAGGTTTTAGAGATAGAAAGTTTTTTGCGGAAGCTTTTCAGGTCGGTAGAAACCGTGCCGCCGGAAAGCCCGGGCACCGGTTTTACCGCGCAGCGCAGGACAAGCGCGCGGCCATTGGTCATCCCGCCGTCGAGGCCGCCGGAAAGCCCGGGGCACTTCGCGGCCTCAATGCCGCCCGTCGAAGCCAGGCCGAAGCCCCCGCCCACTTCAAAGCCCTTCACGCCGTTTATCCCCATAAGGGCCGCGCCGAGGCGGGCGCCCAGGCGCCGGTCCCCCTGGCTGAAGCCGCCCAGGCCGGCAGGCAGGTTTTCCACCGTCACTTCAAAAACTCCGCCCAGCGTGTCGCCGGAGCGGCGCGCCTCCAGGAGCTTGGCCGCCGCCGTTTGCGCGGTTATTTCCTTCACCCCGCCTAGGCTGATTATCCTGGAATTTATGCCTATTCCCAGCAGCTCGTGCAGGCGCAGGGCGAAAGAGCCCAGGGCCGTGCGCATGGCGGTTTCACGCGCGCTGGCCCGCTCGCGGATAAGCGAGGCGTTCATCAGGCCGTACTTGAGCATGCCGGGCAGGTCGGCGTGGCCGGGCCGCGGCAGGCTGGAAGGCGCTGGCAGGGCCCGGCCCGTATTGTGTATAAGCAGGCTTATCGGGGCGCCGGTGGTGATGTCCCCGCTGAGGCCTGAAACTATTTCAAAAGTATCGGTTTCGCTTTCCTGCCGGGCGCTGCGCCCGGGGGCTTGCCTGCGGCGCCGGAGCTGGGCCGCTATATAATCCCGCTTGATCTTCACGCCCGCCGGAAAGCCTTCGAGTATGCCAGTCAGGTATTTGCCGTGCGATTCGCCGGCGGTAAGGTAGCTGAGCATCAGGTCCCCCGTTTTAACTGTTCACGGAGAAGCCTTATGGCTTCCCTGTTAAATTCTACAATATCGCCGCCGGGCAGGCCCGTCCAGAATTTAAGGGAAAGGGCCGCCTGCCTGACCAGGACTTCCAGGCCGTCTATGGCCGCGGCTCCCGCCGCGGCTGCTGTTCTGATGAATTCGGTCCCGCCCGTGGCATAAGCCAGGTCCAGGCAGGTATCTCCCGGCTTCAATTCGGCCGGCGGCCTGCCCGGAGTATACATGCCCAGCGGGGTGGCGTTCACGAAAATTTCAGCGGGCCCGGCGTGCATGGAAAAGGGCGCCGCCGAGAAAACTGTTTTCGGGAAAACTTCGGACAGGTTCCCGCAGATTTCCCGCGCCGCGGCGCCGTTCCTGGCGCGGAAGGTCACGGAAGCCGCGCAGGAGCGGCCCAGCGCCCAGCCCGCCGCGCCGGCCGCGCCGCCGGAACCGAAGACGGCGGCGTTCTTCCCGGCGGGGTTTACGCCGTTCTCCTCGAAGGCCAGGCGCAAGGCGGCCGCGTCGGTGTTCAGCCCCTCCAGGCCTTTTCTTCCGAAGCGCACCGCGTTGACGCCTCTTATGTCGCGCGAGGCCGGGTCCCGGAGATTGAGCAGGTTGAAAACGGCCCGCTTGTAAGGGATAGTCACATTGAAGCCGGCCCAGCCTTCGGCCCTGAGGGCCGCTATCACCGAGGCTAGCTCGGCCTCGCCGCATTCCCGCTTTTCGTACAGTATCTCCGTGCCGGTAAGGCCGGAAAAGATCCTGAAGATATCGGGGGAAAGGGATTTAGAAAGCGGAAGGCCCAGCAGGCCGGCTCTGATCGGCTTTTTTTGCATTATTTTCCGGTTATTTCGCGGAAGGTCTCTACGGTTATCGTCTGCCTGCCGTCCAGCCTGGAGGCGCGGGGGGAAACGGCCGCTTCTATAAGCAGGCCGTCGGCGCCGGAGCGCAGCGCCTTGAGGGCCAGGACTTTGGCTAGCTCGCGGTTCCTGGAGGCGTGGCTGGGGTCGGCGAGGACGGGGAGGCCGGTTAACTTTTTGACCTCGCGCATAAGGCCGAAATCCAGGCCGGGGCTGTCGGAGGAAAAAACGGAGTCGCCGCGCTCGCAGAGCAGCAGCTTTTTCGCGCCGTACTTCAGCAGGTATTCGGTCGAAAGCAGCCATTCCCGCAGGGTGGCGCGCATGGCCCGCTTCAGCAGCACCGCGCGGCCGGAGCGGCCGGCCTCTTTAAGGAGTTCATAATTGCGCATATTGCGCGCGCCTATCTGCAGTATATCGCAGACGGCGGAGAGGCGGTCCACCTGGCGGGTATCGGTGGCCTCCGTCACGAGGGGCAGGCCCGTTATCTTTTTAGCTTTGGCGATGATCTTAAGCCCGTCCCAGCCTATGCCCTGGAAGGCGTAAGGCGAGGAGCGCGGCTTGAAGAGGGCGGCGCGCAGGGCTTGGGCCCCGGCGGCTTTCAGGGCGTGGGCGGAAGCCAGGTAGGAGGCTTCATCCTCGACGGCGCAGGGACCGGCTATGAAAACAGGGCTGCCGAAGTCCAGCGGCGAGGAATATTTTTTTATCCCGGCGCAGGCCAGCGGGCAGAGCTCGGAATCTGAAAGCGAGACTCCCGCCACCCCCGGCAGGTTCTCAAGGAGCGGCGCGGCGTCCGCCGCCCGCGCGGCGTCGGGAATGGTTATTCGCAGGCCGGTCGGGTCGCGGCGCAGCATGCAGCCCGGCAGCAGGCGCGACAGGGCCAGCAGGATATCACGGCGGCAATCAGCGCTGATGTTCTTTTGCAGACTTATTATCATGATAACGGCAGTTGATAGAGTGGGAAACAGCAGTTGACAGAGTTGACAGAGTTGATAGAGTTGATAGAGTACTTAGTCAACTTAGTCAACTTAGTCAACTTAGTCAACTTAGTCAA
>CAMTWW010000254.1:0-11002 GCA_947085555.1 uncultured Elusimicrobia bacterium
AGAATTGATATTGAAGGGTGCTTATACCACGTGATTGCGCGCGGAATCGAGCGCCATAAAATATTCAGCGACGAAGCGGACTGCGAAGACTTTCTGAAACGGCTTAAAGCTTCTCTCGAAATCACCGGCGGGAAATGCCTGGCCTGGTGCCTGCTCCCGAACCAGTTCCAGCTGCTGCTGCTGCGCGGCCGCCGGCCTCTTGCCGAGGTGATGCGGCGGCTTATGACCGGCTATGCAGTCGGGTTTAATTTAATACCAAGGTCATAAGCCCGGACACGACCGTCCATACTGATTTTAGCATTTTGAACTGCAGGATTAGGTTAAACCGCGCGGCGGCCCTAATAGCCGGCCGGCTGAAGGGCCGTGCCGGGATAATAATGGTCCAGTATCCGCCGGAAATCATGGCCGGCCAGCGCGCGCCCGGCGGCGCCGTGCTGGCACAAACCCACGCCGTGGCCCCATCCCCCGCCATGGAAAACGAATTCGACCGAGCGTCCTTGCGCGTCCCGCTCGGTCTCTATTATGAACAGCGTGCTTTTCAGCGAGGCCAGCCCCAGCACGTTGCGGATGCGCTGCTCGCGGTCCACCGTCACCGAGCCCGCGGTCCCCTCAAAAAGCAGCGAGTTCACGTTGCCGGAGCGGCTGCGCCTAAGGGCCAGCACCCGCCGCAGTTCCCCCACGCGCTTTATGCGGTTCACGCGCTCGGCTAGCTCCTCCGCGGGAACCGCGCGGGTCCAGCGGAAATGCATTGTGCCGGCCTTCACGGGCACGTTGCAGTAAACGGCCGGGGAACCGGTCAGCCAGCGGTGGAATTCCCATGGGGTTGCGGGCGGCGCCGTTTCGGCCGGGGCATCGGGGCTGCCTTTAAGGTAAGGCAGACCGCTCCAGCCGGACAGCTCGGAGGAATCCTGCGTATGCCCGCCGCAGTTAGCGGAAAACAGAGTGTGGGCCGGCTTGCCGCGGTAATGCAGGATCAGCCCGTGGGTGCCGTCGGCCACCCGGCGCGATCCGGGGCACTCGCCGGGCATGCCGGCGTAGACCTGGCAATGCTGGCCGTCGCAGACGTGGTAGCCGGCCTCCTTGTGGCGCGGGTAGCGGCGCCAGAAAAGCCCGCTACCGCGGGCTATGACCGCCTGGGCCTTGAGGGCCTCGTCGGGAAAACTGGCAGGCATCTCCCTGGTCACCACGCCGTAGAGGTAATCCTCCAGCGGCAGGCGGTTCACCGCGTAGAGTCTGCCGCCGCGTGTGCGTATCTCCAGGCGGCCCTTGAACTGCCGGTCCCGTACCGAGGACCAGCTGTAGCCTTTCTCCACACGCACATCACGCAGGATTATGGAATGGCTGGCCGGGTTGGCGGGTTCCAGGGCTATGGAGGACTGGAAGCGCCCCACCGTCTTACCCAGGGAATCCGTTATCTGGAATGGCCCTTTCCCCAGTTTGGAGATGAGCAAGTCATCATCCCCCTTAACCGGCTTTATGCGCCGGCCGGTATCGGGGTCCACCAGCCACAGCGGGCCGGTGCCGCGCAGGGCCAGCGCGTCGCGCAGGCCGGGCCGGCCGGCCGCGTCGGCGCCTATGCCAACGGCGATAAGCGGCATGGCCGCGGTGCGGCGCGCCGGGTGCGTCGGCAGCGGCTCAGCCAGCGTCTGCCGGGGCAGGGCATCTTCCCTGCTGCGGCCCAGTAGCGCCCCCAGTTCCCTCTCGTTGCGAGAGGCCTCGGCATGCCTGGGCGATATCTGCAATATGCGCGCGTATTGGTGCCAGGAGCGCGCCAGGTCCTCCAGCGACTTGTAGACGCGGGCTAGGGAAAGCCGCGCCTCGTAGTAGGTCCAGTCGTTGGTAAAGGTGTGCTCGTAGGCGGCTGCGGCCTGCTCGCGCCTGCCCAGTGCCTCATAAACCCGGGCCAGGTTTACCCAGCCCAGCGAAAAAGCCGGGCGCCGGCTGGTGAGGTCCTCCAGGATGCCGGCGGCTTTCTCCGGCTTCTCCAGCTTGAACAGGGCGCGGCCCAGGCCCAGCAGCGCCAGGCTGTTCTCCGGCTCCTTTTGAAGCACGGCCAGGAAAGTTTTCTCTGCTTCCTTCTCACGCCCGGCGCGCAGCGCGGCCCAGCCGAAAGCCAGGCGGGCCTCAGGGTCGTCCCCGGCCAGCTTCAGCGCCCGCTGGAAGGCGGCGTAGGATTCCGCGTCCAGCCCGAGGTCGCGGTAAAGGACCCCGGCGTTAAGGTGGGCCTGCGCGCCGGCGGCCTTAACGCATTCGGGAGAAGAAGAAAGTTCCGCCGCAGCCTCCAGCCTGCCGGAGCGGTAAAGCGCCGCCACCTCATCCAGGCAGGCGGAGGCGTTAGCGGGCGGCAGCAGCGCTGCGGCCAGCAGCAAACCGGCGGTGTAAAATCGGCGCATAACTCCGAAACATTCTACAAAATAGCGGAGCTGGGGCCGGCCGGGGAAACAAAGAGGTCTAAACCATGCACAGCAAACCCGGAAGATCCCCGTTAAATACCCCTCCGGGCAGGCAAAGAGGCCGGTCCCTTGGACCCGAAAGCCCTCCCGGGCGGTTCCAACTTGTCCGCCGGAATGGGACCAATGCCGCCGCCGGCATAGGCCCATGGCCCCTTACAGCCCGAAGACATACCTGTTAAACTCTAGTAGACAGGGACGGAGTAAACGCCCGATGGAGGCCCGGACCAATGCTGAAAAAATCCTTCTTCTTGTTTCTCGCTATGGCGCAAGGCGCTGCCAATACGGCTTTCGCCCGGAATTCCGAAGAGACCGGCTCGCTGGACCAGCTGATGAAGGCGGCCCCTTCGCTGCACGCCGTTACCGCCGTGCCGGAGGCTATGGTCGCGCCAGAAGCCGAAATACCCGCCTCACGGTTTATGACCGGGCCGGGCTTGGAATACCTGGAGAGGCCCTACCTGACTCCCGAGGGCCTGGAGATGGAAGAGGGCACCTACGGCGACTACAAGTCCGCCCCTTTCCTTTACAGCGGCTCCGCCGTGGGCCAGGCCTCCTTCGCCAAGGAGCTCGAAGCGCTCACCGGCTCCAGGTTCACCGGCGGCAACAGCGCGCGGCTGCTGTTCGGGCCGGACTCCTTCGCGATGCGCGACAAGCTGATGCTGGCCGCCAAAAAAAGCATCTATATCACCTCCTTTTCCTTTCATGACGACATTACCGGCAACCAGCTGGCCGATCTGCTGATAGCCAAGCGCCGCGAGGGCGTGGAGGTAAAGCTCATCGCCGACGCCAAGGTGGCGCTGGTCAGCGGTCGGAAGCTCATCAACCGCATGGAGGCTGGCGGCGTAGAAGTGCTGCGCTGGACCGAGCCCGGCCGACCGCTCGACATCTGGCATGTGAAGATGTTAGTCATAGACGGCCGCCATTCCTTCGTCGGCGGCATAAACGTAGGAGATGTCTATTCCCACCGCGGCAGCGGCCCGAAGTGGCAGGATTACGACGTGCTCTACTCCGGCCCGGCCGTGACCGACACGCTGCGCTTTTTCGCCCGGGTTTGGAACGCCAGGCTCAAGGCTCCGCGCACGCCCGTCAGCGTGGAGCGGGCCCGCCACGGCGACTTTGAGGCCGGCGGCGCCGACCTTTCCGTGGTCTTCCAGAACCCGCCGCAAGAGAAGCAGATCTTTGACACGATACTCAAGAGCATCTACGGCGCCAGGACCCGTATAAACATCGCCCACTCCTACTTCATCGCGATTCCTCCGTTGAAGAAGGCCCTCATCGACGCCCGCCGCCGCGGCGTCGAGGTCAACATCATCACCAACACCTCCAAGAGCATAGACGCGGAGGCCAAGCATGCCGCTGTGCCGATCATCCGCAGCCTGGCCGGCGTCTACCCCTACGGGGTCAATATTTATCTGAACCAGGGCGAAAACCTGCACGGTAAGTTCATGACGGTTGACGGCGTCTTCGCGACAATCGGCTCCTACAACATGCACCCGCGCAGCGAGAAGTACGATAGCGAGATGAACGTCAATATAAACGGCGCGGAGGCCGTGCGCCAGTTCGACGCGACCTTCGCGGGGCTCATCGCCAACGCCAAAAAGGTGAAGGCCCCCTTCGACTTGGCCATCCCGGGCGGCTTCGCGACTTTCATCTCCAACCTGATAGAACGCTATTTCTTCGATATGCTGGACGCGAAGTAGGCGCGTGAACATGAATTAAGGTGACACACAACTTAACTCTGCCGTGTGTGAGTTAAGTTGTGTGTCACCTTAATTCCCACCTTAATTCCAAATTTAGGAAATTCCTATAGTATTTAGTTATGTCCCAGGAAGAAACCGCATTTGAAGCCGGAAGGGTTCTGTACATATTTTATAGCGTACTGAAATAATGCTATATCTGTTTTTCAGTATGGTATAATAATGACATATGGTTGAAAGATATCTTAAAGCAGAAATCATGGCCGCGCTTGCCGATAGAATGGTTTTTATCTCCGGCGCGCGGCAGGTCGGGAAAACAACGCTGGCAAACCGCGTAGGGGAACAGTTTTTTCGCGGGAAGTACGCCTGCTTCAACTGGGACAGCAGCGAAGACGGAAGGCGATCCTGGCTGAGAAATTTCCGGCCGGCGTGGAGTATGTTATTTTTGACGAGGTGCATAAATTCAGAAAGTGGAAAAATATGATAAAGGGCATTTTTGATAAACAAAAAAACCGCTTCAAAATAATCGTCACCGGCAGCGCCCGGCTGGATATTTTCCGGAAAGGCGGCGATTCCCTTCTTGGCAGATACAGGCACTTCAGGCTTCATCCGCTTTCCTTAAATGAGCTGACCGGAGGACTATGCTCAATCACTCCCCCCATGAAGCCGGATTTCCCTCCAGTTCCGGCCGCGGCCGCCGCCGGGTTTGACGCATTGCTGAAATTCGGCGGCTTTCCCGAAGTGTTTTCCCGCAAGGACGACGTCTTCCTGCGGCAATGGCACAATGAAAGGAAAAATCTGCTCATAAAGGAGGATATCCGCGACATCGAAGGGATTCGGGATCTCTCAACACTACAGATACTCGCCGACATGCTGCCTGAAAAAGTCGGCTCCCTTTTTTCACTAAACTCGCTCAGGGAGGACCTTGAGGTGGCATATAACACGGTTGCCGACTGGATGGAAGTGCTGGAACGTTTTTATTTCCATTACAGAATTTATCCGTTCCATTCAAAGCTGTTCCGCTCCCTGAAAAAGGAGCCGAAACTTTACCTATGGGACTGGTCGGAGGTTCCCGGCCCGGCCGCCAGGTTCGAGAATTTTGTAGCGTCGCATCTGCTGAAATTCTGCGATTATTTTTACGACACCCAGGGTTACAGGATACGGCTGCATTATCTGCGCGACAGGCAGCAGCGGGAAGTTGATTTCCTAGTGACCTCCGAAGGCAAGCCCTGGTTTGCCGTTGAAGTGAAAACAGGCACCGGTAAAATATCAACGCCGCTGCGCTATTTTACGGATAAACTGAAAATCCCCTCCTCGTTCCAAGTGACACAGGAGCGCGGCATAGATTACACTCAAAACGGGATAAGAGTGATCAGCGCGGATAAATTTATTTCAGTGCTGGTTTAGCGGCCGGTTTCCAAAAGAGAGAGCCGCCGCGGACAGGAGATCTGCTATGTTCGACCTTGAAACCTGGGAGCTGCTGAGCTACGTGGTGACCGTGGTAGGTCTGCCGGCGGCTATAGGCGTCTTCATTTACGAGCAGCGCAAGGAACGCGAGAACGAGGAGGACGAGGTCTACCAGCTGCTTTCCGACAATTATCAGGAGTTCCTGAGGATAGCGCTGGCCAATCCCGACCTTCACCTGTTCGTCGAAGGTAAAATAACAGAACCAACCCAGGAACAGCGGGAGCGCATGGTCATTATCTTCGAGATGCTGATCTCCCTGTTTGAGCGCGCCTATCTGCTGCTCTACGAGGATCATATGACGGAGATGCAGGGTAGGCGCTGGTCTTCGTGGGAGGACTATATGCTGGACTGGTGTCGGCGCCCGGATTTCCGGGCCGCCCTGCCCGGCCTGCTGCGCGGCGAAGACCCGGAGTTCGCGGTGTATATAAAGAGCCTCGCGGCGAGCCACGCCTGAGAGCTGGTGCGGGCAATAAACCGCTTCCTTACATAAAACACCGCCGGGCTTTTGCCCGGCTGGATCCTATGACATGGCTAAAGACTTTTGAATACCGGTTGTTTATTCGTCAGAGCCTGCTGGAGGGGGAATCGTCAATGGATGTTGTCAGGCGGCGCGGAAAACTATCTTGCCGGCAGCTATGGTCGCGGCCGGCCAGCCCTTTAACAGCCTGCCCTTGAACGGCGAGTTCGCGGACCTAGAGGCGAACACTTCGGGAACCCTCTTAAGGCGGCGCGGGTCCAGGATAGAGAGATCGGCGTCGAAGCCGGGGCTGAGGCGGCCTTTCTTCTTCAGGCCGAGCAGCCGCGCCGGGTTGAAGCTCAATAGCTGGGCGAGGCGCGTTTTGGTTATAAGTTTTTTCAGCACAAGCTCAGTCACGCAGAGCGGCGCCAGCGTCTCCAGGCCGATAATGCCGAAAGGAGCGCCGGCGAAACCTTTGGCCTTCAGCCTGGCCTCGTGCGGGGCGTGGTCGCTGGCAATGATGTCTATGGTCCCGTCGGCTATGGCCGCCAGCACGGCCCGCCTGTCTGCCGGTGAGCGCAGCGGCGGCTTCATTTTAAAATCGGCGTCGTCCTTTTTAATATCGGCGTCGGAAAGTGTGAAATAGTGCGGGCAGGTCTCGCCGGTGACCGGCCAGCCGGTTTTTTTAGCCGCCCGCAGTGCCCCGGCGCAGGCGCCCAGGCTCAAATGCTGCAGATGGATCGGTCCCGCCGAGGAAGCGGCCAGAATATCTCCGAGCACGGCCAGCAGCTCGGCCTCCTGCGGTATGCCTGCCAGCCCCAGCCCGCGCGCGGCTGGGCCGGCATTGATCACCCCGCGGCCCGTCCTTGAGAAATCTTCCGGGTGGTCCAGCAGCGGCAGGCCCAGAGCGGCTGATTTTTTTATCAGCACTGTCAGCAGCCCGCGCGGCAGGCAGGAACCGTCGTCGGTAAAGGCTATGGCCCCGGCTTTTTTTAGGGCGGCCAGGTTCGAAACGGCTTTCCCGGAACGGCCCGCAGTGGCGGCGGCCGAAAAGTAAAGGTTGACGGGCAGCCCGGCAGCGCGGCGGCGGTATTTTTTCAGGAGCGCGGCGGTGGCCATCGCCGGGTCAGTATTGGGCATGAGCACGGCGGAGGTGATCCCGCCGGCGGCGGCGGCCCGGGCGGCGCTTTCCAGGGTCTCGGCCGCTTCGGCGCCCGGCTCCCTGGCGTGCACATGCGCGTCTATGAAGCCGGGGAAAACCCAGAGCCCGGCGGCGTCGAAGCGCTCGCAGGAAGGCGGCGCTTCGAGATGCCGCGCCAGGCGGCTTATCCGGCCGCCCTCTATAAGGAGATCGGCGCGGGCTTCGCCGGAGACGGGGTCAATTACCAGGCCGTTTTTTATCAGCAGTTTTCGCATTTTTTAGAGGGGCGGCCGGGACTTCGGGGACGCCCTCAAGAGTAACCAGGCGCGGGGCAAAGGCGGCGTCGGTCTCTCTGTAGGTAACCAGTTGCATGCCGGTTATCAGCAGAAGAACGGCCCAGGAAAGCCGGAGGGCGCGGCGGCTGAAAAGATATCCGCGGATTTGGCGGCCACGGCCAGGAGCAGGGTGGCACCTATGGCCGAATGCCAGACCAGGACCTGGCGCCAGGCTTCTTCATTGACCCTCCAGGCCACTGTAAAATACAGCGCCCCGCTGAAGGCGAGAAAGGCCAGGAACAGCGCCCGCCAAACGCCGCCGCTGCGTCCCAGCGCCTCCTGCGTAAGCAGGCTGAGGCCGGCGGCTCCGTAAAGACAGGCGAAGGCTATAAAGAGATAGAAGCCGGGCCGAACCTCGAGGGCGGCTAAAAGCTGGGCGGGGCTCCAGCCTCCGGGCAGCGCCAGCGCGGCCGCGAACATGGCCGCCCCTGAAGCCGCCATAACTATCGACGCCGCCAGTATGACTTTCGTGCCTTTGTTCTGTAAAGCATAAGCCTCGGCCGCGCCCAGGGCCAGCAGGGCGCCGCCCTGCAGCCAGTGTATAAGGTTCGAGGCCCTTGTAAAATCGCCGTAATCTATCGTCATTTCTTCCTCCGCCTGGTATTTCCGCCGCGCAGGTAAAAATACAGGCCGGCGAATCCGGCTATTACAAGGAGAAGCCAGGCGGGACTGGAAAGTCTGCCGCCGGTTTCCGCGGGCATCCCGGCGGGAAGGGCGGCAGCGGCGGCGGTGGAGGCCGGGAGGGCGGGGACCGCCGCTTTCTTAACCTTGGCCTCAATATGCGGCGGCTTGCTTTCCCGCAGCGAGGCTTCTATGAACGGGGAAAGTTTTTTTGCCCCGGCGGCGCAGGTGTCGGTACTTTTTGCGCAGTCGCTCTGGGCAAAAGCGGCCGTGCCGGCCAGCAGCAGCGAGAGCATAAGAAGATTTTTTATCATAGCTTGTTATAGGAAGAAAACTCCGCGGTTTTCTTCCTTGTGCGCGGGGCCGGGCTTTCATCCGGGTAGCCCACCGAAAGCAGGACCTCTATCTTCTTCCCGGCGCCCAGGCCCAGGGTTTTAGCGCCTCCCCTGGCGCTGAACCAGCCCAGCCAGCAGGTCCCGAGGCCCTGCTCGGCCGCGGCCAGAACAAAATGCTCGGCGGCTATGCCTATGTCCATCAGGCGGAAATTGGTGTCCTGCACCTGGTTCCCCAGCCAGGCGCTGACCTTGCCCCTGCCGGAGATAACGGCTACTATGGCCGGCGCGGCGGCCGCGAACCTGCAGGCGGCGTAGACGCCGCTGAAGGCTGCGGCGCAGAATTTCTCCTTCAGGGCCGGCTCGTCTATGACAATGAATTTATAAGGCTGCGCGTTGCAGGCCGAAGGGGCCAGCCGCGCAGCCTCCAGGCAGAGGTCCAGCTTCTCCCTTTCCACGGGATTATTCCTGTATTTCCTTATGCTGCGGCGGGCAGCGGCAAGCTCAAGGAAGCGGGATTTCAGCATTGTCATATTTTACAATATAAGAAGAATCGGGAATCGGGAGCAGGGAAACCGGAGAATAATATGGAAAACTGGGAAGCCGGCCTAAACCGCGCTTGAGCGCTGGAAACGGTGCGCGATATCCGCCCCGGACAGGTGGAACAGGGTGGGGCGACCGTGCGGGCAATGGAAGCCGTCCCCGGCTTTTTTGAGGTCGTCCATCAGGCGCATGGCCTCCTGCGGCTTCACGAAATCGTGCGCCTTGATGGATTTCTTGCAGGCCATGGCGGCGAGGACGTTCCGCTTCATGTCCTCGGCGGCCTTTTCCGGTTCGCCCAGCACTTCCGACAGGCAACCCAGGAATTCCGAAAAGGCCGGCTGGGTGAAATAGAACAGGGCAGGGGTCGCGCGCAGCAGGGCCGCGGCCGGGCCGCGCCGGTCTATTTCGAAACCGGCCGTCCTGAGCCAGTCCCGCCATTTCAGGACGGTCTCCATCTGCGAGCGGGAAAGCTCGGTCTCCAGCGGCACGAGCAGCGGCTGCACTCTTATGGCGCCTTGGGAGAACTCTTCCAGGTATTTCTCGAAAAGAACGCGCTCCTGCGCGGCGTGCTGGTCCACTACCAGCAGGCCCGCTTCGCATTCGAAAAGCAGGTAGCTCCTGGCCAATTGTCCGAGATACTTCAGCTCATGGCCGCGCCAGTCCGCGGGGACCGCGTTCTGCGCAGGGGCGGCGGGCGGGTCGAACAGACCGCTGGTTTCGGCGGCCGCGGGAGGCGGCGCGGCGGCCTCGCGGTAAGCCGGGACGTCGGGCGCGCCGAACTTTACCTCTCCCGCCGGGGCCGTCATACTCACGGCCGCGGTCTGCTTCGAAAGCAGCTCCTCGTAAACAGTGCTGGAAATCGTCTTGAAGATCTCGTTCTCGCCTGAGAACTTCACGTCGCGCTTCTGCGGGTGGATATTAGCGTCGAAAGAGCCCGGGTCCAGCTCCACGAAGAGAGCGCAGGCCGGGTGGCGGCCGGTGAGCATATGGCCGTAGCCGCGGTAAAGGGCCTGGCGCAGCAGGGCGGAGGCCACCGGGCGGCGGTTCACGAAGAAATGCTGGTTCACCCGGGTGGCGCAAAGGGCGTCGGGGCGGGAGCAAAAGCCGTAGACCGCCATGCCGGCGGTCTTTCCTTCCACGCGGGCCAGGCCGCCGTAGGTGCTGCGCCCGAAGATAAAGGCGGCTCGGTTCTTCAGATTCTCCCAAAGGCCGCCCGGCAGGGTCGGAAGGGAAAGGAGCTCTGCCCCATCTATCACCAGCCTGAAGGAGACGCCGAGATTAGCGAGGGCGGCTTCCTCCACCGTCTTGATAAGCTGGGCGCGCTCGGAGGCGTCGCTCTTCATGAACTTCGCGCGGGCGGGGGTGTTGAAAAAAATGTCGGCGGCTTCTATGGTGGTACCCTTCACCGGCGGGGCTGGCAGTTCGGCTATCACCCGGCCGCCTTCGCCCTCTATGGCATAACCGGAATCCGCCCCGGCGCGGAAGGAGGTTATTTTAAGGCGGGACACGGCGAAAACGGAGTAAAGCGCCTCGCCGCGGAAACCGAAGGTGGCGAGGGAATAGATATCCTCGAAAACGTTGAGCTTGCTGGTGGCGTGGCGGCCCAGCGAAAGCCGCAGGTCCTCGCGGTCCATGCCGCGCCCGTCGTCGTGCACGCGGATGAGGCCCCGGCCCGCCTTCTTGATCTCTATTTCAATTTTTGACGCGCCGGCGTCCAGGGAATTCTCTATCAGCTCCTTGAGAACGGAGGCCGGGCGCTCGATAACCTCGCCCGCGGCGATCTTGGAGACTACGTCTTCGGGAAGGACCTTGATTTCCGGCATTTCAGCGGGGCAGCGCGGGGTAGACCGGGCCCTGCTGGCCGGCTTTGGTTACGTAGTCTATTATATAGGTGAAGCTGCCGAGTTCGCCGGTGACGGCCGAGCCCACTACGGGCAGGCCGGCGGCGCTGAAGGCCGC